>JACDAE010000019.1 GCA_013695595.1 Ktedonobacteraceae bacterium
CTATTGCTTTGCATCGTCGCACACAGAACGGGCAATCTGCTGCACCATCTCTCCCTGCTGCTGCAACTCGTGAGGCCGTAGTTCGACCTACCGCCTCCATAGTGCAACCATCGGTGCCGCTTGCCGCGCAATCGTCTGCCCCTATCATTCCGCAAGCATCAAGACAGATCAGTCCTGAGATTCCATCTGTCTCACCACCTGTTGCGAAACCAGTGCCAGAGCCGCAAGAGGTGATGGTTGAAAAAGATACAGAAGAGTTGCCAGATTGGGACAATTTATCGTACTCAGATGAAGAAGAGGAAGTTGCCCCGACTCTACTGTCTGAGACGAAGCCTCCTGTAGAACATATCGTTATACCAGATATCGTTGCTCCTGAACCAGATGAAGATGCACATCCAGCCTTGACGGTGGAGGATGTGAAAGAGCGTTGGGAATACATAAAGCGGCGTGTGCGATCCAAAAAGAATGGAGCAAAAATTGCGGCTCTTCTAAATGGATGCAACGTGATACGTATAGAGGGTATCGGGGCGTTGCCCATCATAATTATTGTTGCCAATGCTGAATTCCATTTTACGGCCTTGCAGAAAAAAGAGGATCAAGACCTGATAATATGGGCCCTCAAGATCGAACTGGAACGTGAATGTGGGATGCGCTTGCTTCCACCAGGAGGAGCAGCCGGAGCAATAATTGTGCCGCCCGTGATCCCCCCTGCCACGCCTCCTATGAATAATCGTGCGGCAAGTTCGGCCCCGCCAGCATCTCCTGCACGCTCCGCCCATCTTGAGCGTCCCAATATCCCAAATGGGACCGCTCAACAGAGGCCAGAGAATCGTAGGATGGAGCCGCCACAAAAACAGGAGAGGCCACCTGCAAGTAACCCTTCCGGGCCAATTCCTCTGCATGGGCAAACGTCAGCACTTGCCAGAAATCCTCTTGTGAGAGAGAATAGTATCAGTATAGGAGGGGAGAATACCTTCCCTCTTGAAAAGAAAGAGAACGTCACAACACGCCTGGAATTCGTCACGCGGAAGGCGAAGCATGATCCAGTTGTCCAGGAGGTTGTGCGAATGTTTAAAGCCGACATCAAAGATGTTCATTTGAAGTAAGGAGAGGTGACAAATTATGGGATTTAATATGCGAGAAATGCAGAAAATGCAGCAAAAATTGGTGAAGATGCAGGAAGAGCTTGAAGCGACTGATTTCATCGGAACCGCTGGCGGTGGTGCAGTAACCATCACCATGAGCGGAAAGTTCGAGATCAATAATGTCAAGATTGATCCTGAAGCGTTTAGTGCGGAAGATATTATTGATCTGGAAGTAATGGTGAAAGCCGCTGCCAAAGATGCCTTTGATAAGGCAACCAATGCGCAGCAGAAGCTAGTCAACAACGCCACCGGCGGCATGAAAATCCCTGGACTGTTCTAAACTATGAGTGATATTGCACCACCAGTGGCAGCTTTGATTGAAGAGTTTTCAAAGCTGCCGGGTGTCGGCGTGAAGACTGCCCAACGCCTTGCCTTTTTTGTGTTACGTAGCCCCAGTGACCAGGCCCGACGGCTGGCCGATGCAATTGTGCGCGTAAAAGAGAGCATCATTTTTTGTTCGCGCTGTTTCAATATTACAGAGACTGATCCCTGTCCAATCTGCAGCAATCCTGCCCGCGATCAGGAAGCTATCTGTGTCGTGGAGGAACCGCTCGATGTGCTGGCTCTGGAGAAGACAGGCGTCTACAAAGGACTCTATCACGTGCTCCACGGCGCACTTTCTCCGATGAACGGTGTTGGACATAAAGATATACGTATCGATGAACTCTTACGTCGACTGGAGACTGGGGAGTTCCGCGAGGTCATTCTGGCGACGAATCCAGGTTTTGAGGGCGATTATACGGCTGATTCTATCAAGAAGGATATCAAGGGGAAGCTCACACTACCCGATCTGCGCCTGACCAGTCTGGCACGGGGTCTACCAATTGGTGGCGATCTGGAATATGCCGATGAAGGAACCCTCAGCCGCGCCATTGAGGGACGCCGCGATTTGTAGCGTGTTGCTTTTTTTGCTTGACATGTAGAGCTAATTATGGTACTCTTGTTCTACTTTGAGGAATAGCCGGGGCGAGCATTCCTGTAGCAGATTTTCCGTATTGATTTCCGGTTTTGCGTCCCTGCGAGAGAATAGGTGCGTAGATAAGAAAATGTGTGGCAAGTGATGGTGTCCGTTGTCGTACCTCTATTGCTACATGTACGATAAAATTGATTGACAATTGCAAACCTTTTAAGCGTATCATGAAGGAGGAATGCGGGGTAGACGGGTTGGTTGCAACACAATCTCACCTTACGCCCTGTTGAACAATGCGAATGAGTAAAAAAGAGAAAGCCGCCGCTTCAGTAGAGCGTAATGGCACCACCAATGTGGCCATGACGGAGCGCGAGAAGGCTATCGACCTGGCGCTCGCACAGATCGAACGGCGCTTTGGCAAAGGCGCAATCATGAAGTTGGGCGAATCCCCCAAGGTGCAGGTGGAGGCGATCCCGACCGGCTCGATTGCTCTGGATCTGGCATTGGGCGTCGGTGGTATTCCGCGTGGACGTATTACAGAGATCTATGGCCCTGAGTCCTCAGGTAAAACCACTCTTTGCCAACATATCATCGCCAATGTACAGCGTGCAGGTGGTTATGCTGCCTTTGTTGACGCCGAGCACGCCCTTGACCCCGTGTATGCTGCTCGCTGTGGCGTCGATACCCATAATCTGCTGATCTCTCAGCCAGATACAGGTGAGCAGGCACTGGAGATTGTTGACTCGCTAGTGCGCAGTAACGCACTCGATGTCATCGTCATTGACTCGGTTGCCGCTCTTGTGCCACGCGCCGAAATCGAAGGCGAGATGGGCGACTCCCACGTTGGCTTGCAAGCTCGCTTAATGAGCCAGGCGATGCGTAAGTTGACGGGTGCTATCAGCACATCCAATACATCCGTCATCTTCACCAACCAGTTGCGTGAGAAGGTTGGCGTTATGTTCGGCAATCCGGAAGTGACTGCCGGTGGTAAAGCCCTCAAATTCTATGCATCCGTGCGCCTCGACATCCGCCGTACCGATTCAATTAAGCAAGGACAGGATGTGATGGGAAACCGTACACGCGTGCGCGTGGTGAAAAATAAGGTTGCGCCTCCATTCAAAACGGCTGAGTTTGATATCATGTATAGCGAGGGTATTTCGCGCGAAGGTGGCCTGATCGACCTTGGCCTGGAGATGGGGCTGGTCAAGAAGAGCGGTGCCTGGTTTACCGTTGGCGATATCCGCCTCGGTCAGGGTCGTGAGAACGCCAAAGAGTTTCTGCGCCAGAACAGCGATGTGGCAACGGCCATTGAGGATCAGATTCGTAGCAATATCATCACCTTCAAAGCCGGTGATATTGAAGAGGTCGAAGACGACGACGATGATACCGCTGCTGGTGAAGAGGTAACTACTCCCGAAGAATAATATTCTGTTGGGCGTCAACGGGCTTGTAAACCGCGCCCCCTACACC
>JACDAE010000022.1 GCA_013695595.1 Ktedonobacteraceae bacterium
GGCACCACTCACACCAAAACCAGGCTTGCGAAGCGCCGAAGGCGCTGAGAAATTAGAATTGGAAAGCCCTGATTTTAATACTGTTTTAATGGATTTTCTTTTGACGATTATGTATACTTAGGGGAAGTATTTTTTGCATGCGTTCGCATAATCCAACCTGCCCTTTATATTAGCACCCATCAGTTTATTAACACTTCGGCGGTAAAAGTGTAAATTAAGTGGAAGAAGAGTGTTTTGACGAAGACGATGAACAGCCGGGACATCCGTTCGCTCTGGAAGTGTTTTGTCCTGATCCTCTTACTCACGGGCTCCTTTGTAGTCTACTTGCTTGTAAAACCAGGAGACCCCGATTCGATCACGTTTGTGGATAACCTGACGCAGGGTATTCTTGAGACTTTGGGCCTGTTTCTCACGCTTCCCTTTTTCTTGCAAGAGGGTGGTCGTGTGCAATTGCTTCCAACCATTCTGCAACGGCACGCGCATAGTGTTAAGACGATGCGGCGTTGGGTGCCTCTTTTGTTTGGTCTGGGTATTTTGAGCTACATTATCGGACAGGCGCTCTGGACATATAATGAAGATATTATCCATCTGGCCGTGCTTTTTCCAACCTGGGCCGACGCTGGTTATTTAGGTTCGTTCCCCTTTTTATTGGTGGCATTTGTACTCCTCCCTTCGCGTCAACTCCTTAACGGGACTCGCACACGGATTATTCTTGATGGCCTGCTCATTGTGGTCGGAGTCTTCACTCTTGGCTGGTATTTCATTCTTGGTCCCACCATTCTGCAGGGGGCCGATACGCTGGCCGGACGGATTATTGGTACCGCCTATCCTTTTGTGACTCTTCTCCTCATTTTCTGTTTAATTCTGCTTGTAATTCATACAAATAACTGGATGGAGCGACCGGTTATCCTCCTGCTTTCTCTTGCGCTCATTGTGATTATCGTGACCGATAGTATCTATGACTATCAAGAATTGCATAATCTTTATGCCACTGGAGGATTGCTTGACGTGGGCTGGCCCCTGGGGTATATGCTCATTGGACTTGCCGCGCGTGCTATTCGACTGCAGGTCGCTGGAAATCGCTCGGACACATCTTCTATTACGTCTATTCTCTCTCAAAAAACGACGATGCTTTCTTCTCTTGGGCGTGCTCTCTTGCCCTATCTCTTCGTGTTAGCGGTTGTCCTTTTACTGGTGTACGTACAGTACCTGGGTAAAAACACGGCTATCGAAGAGGGAGTGCGCATTGGAACAATCCTCTTGATGATATTACTCTTGATACGTCAAGGACTTGCTATTCGTGAAACGATTGTTCAAAACAACACATTACGGATGATGCAGCAAGATGTGTCGACGAAAAATACAGCTTTGAATACTGCCAATACGCAACTTGAGGAGCAGGCGAGACAGATAGAGGAAGCTTATAAGCAAGAGCGCCACCTAAACGAACTCAAAGATCAGTTTCTTCTACATATCAATCACGAGTTGCGCACCCCATTGACGACGATGCAAGGCTATCTTGAACTCATGAATATGGATACTACACGCTTGCCAGATAGGGAGAGAGGGTTTCTCCAGAGTGCACGTGAAAGCTGTGAGGAATTGATGTTGCTGGTGAGTAATGTTCTGGATGTGACCAGCATTCTCGCAGGGCAGATTCCTCATTGTGGGGAGCTTTCTGTCGCTTTTGTTGTGCGTTGTGTGCTGGAACAGATTGATCCCCGCAACGCTCAGGTCTATCAGATTGATGTAGATATTCCTGAAGGAATGGTTGCCTGGGCAGATCAACAGTTTCTGCGCCAGATTTTTCAGAATCTGCTTTCTAACGCCTTCAAATACACCCCTCATGGCACAACAATTACTATCAGTACTGTTTGCATTGAGCCGGCTGCTCAAGAGCTTTCACAAGTGTTGATCAGTATAAAAGATCAGGGGCCTGGTATCCCTCCTGAGGAAATTGCGCAGCTTTTCGGAAAATTTGTACGTTTAGAGCGCGATCGTTCCAGCGCGGTAGCAGGGAGCGGTTTAGGTCTGTACATCTGCAAACAGTTAGTGGAATCTATGCAGGGAAAGATCTGGGTAGAGAGTACCGGGATCAAAGGAGAAGGCAGCCGCTTTTGCTTTACATTGCCCGTGAATGCTCCCGATGTGGTCGATGCCGGTGCCTGATTTATCGACCCCTTCCCCCATCATCAATGCAATGGTACATGGTAGGGTACAATTCCGTTCGCGATATTCACATTATTTATTTAAATCGCATCAATCGGGTCCCTACCATATCTTCATGCAAGTGCGTGCAATTATATATTTAAAAAGCGCCCTGGTGTAAAATTTTGCATCAGAGGTGGCGTGTTGCCAGTTGTGACCATTTCAGCAATGCATTGACCAGTAAGCGCACTTAAAATGATGCCCACACTATTATGACCAGCCGCAACCAGTACATTTTCCCAGGGTGGAAGAAAACCGACAATAGGTCGCCTGTCAGGAGTCCTGGGGCGTAGTCCTGCCCACGACGCCTGGATTGTGCCCTGCGCAAGTGCTGGTATGAGGCGCGTTGCCGTTTCGTACAGCCATGAACTTCCTTTTTCTACCACCGTGGTGTCGAAACCCATATCCTCTCTGGTCGCTCCAACAAAAAGAGTTTCCCCCTTTGGAGCGAGATAAGCAGCTTCACCGAAGATAATATGCTTGAGATGTGGCATCGGTTGGGATAACGCAATCAATTGACCGTGTAGTGGAGAAACTGGCAGCGTCACATTGAACCAGGCACAACATTGGGCGGCCCATGCGCCGGAGGCGAGTACAAGATGGTTACAGGTTATCGTCTCTCCTTGTGTTGTATATACTCCAATTGCTCTATCCTGCTGCGTAAGAACACCGGCGACTTCGTGGTGGGGATAGATCCGTGCTCCCGCCAATTGGGCCGCTTGAGCAAAGGCTTGAACGACGCTGGATGCCTGGATCTGGGCTTCGGCAGGTGAGTAGACGGCGGCGCAAACATCGGGTGCTAAGAGTGGTTCGCGCTGACACGCTTCTGCGCCACTGAGCCAATATAACGGTAATCCCAACGCTTGCCAGTTTGCAAAGCGCTTCTGCAAATGAGCAACACGTTTCTGATCCCGTACGATGCGTAAAGCCCCTGGGCGTTCGTAGCCTAGATGAATACCGCTGCTGGCCTCCAATTCGGGAACAAGAGCAGCAAGGGACGCAAAGCCAGCGAGTACAAGGTCAGCAAATGGTCCAGGGCCGGTGAGTGGACCGGGTGGTGCGAGTAGTCCTGCTGCAGCACCAGATGCCTGGCCCCCGATCTCACCACGCTCTAGCAATACAACATCGATATGCTGCTTGCGCAAGAAGTAGGCAATGGCACATCCGATGACGCCTCCTCCAATAATGACGACATCTGTTGTTTTCATTCTTTTATCGTAACATAGTGGACAGTGATATAACAATAACGTTATACTTCCCTGGTATAATTCGTAAGGAGGGTGAGAGATGATTGAAGAGAAGCAAGAACAGGCACCGACCCTTGAAAAAGAGACCAATCGTGTAGAAGCCTTCAGCGATGGCGTGTTCGCCGTTGCAATCACGTTACTGGTCTTTAATTTAAATGTACCAGAGCTAGCAGCTCAAACAGTAATGCCTAATTCATTAGCAAAGATGTTAGCTAGTCAATGGGCTGCTTATCTCGCCTTCATCGTTAGCTTTGCAACCATCCTGATCATGTGGGTCAACCATCATGCTTTGTTTAAGCTGATCTATCGGTCAAATCCTTCGTTCATGTTTGCCAACGGATTTCTCCTGCTTCTCGTGACCGTTGTGCCCTTTCCTACTAGATTGGTTGCGATGTATCTCAACACATCGGCGGCAGAGACAGCCTGCGCGGTGTATGCGGGTATTTTTGTCATTATTAACCTTGCCTATAATCTTCTCTGGTGGTCAGCCGCATACCATCATCACCTGCTCAGGCCAGATGTTTCGCCTGCTATTGTTAGAGCTTATACGCGCAACTTGCTCTTTGGGCTTCCCTGTTATCTGGTTGCGATGGCGCTGGCGTTCTGGAATCCTCTGGCTAGCTTCGGAGTATGTTCTCTGCTCTGGATTTTCTGGGGATTCACGAGTTATACAGGAGGGCCGTCGCGAGGATATCAGCATGCGGGATAGAGAGATTCCAGGCTTTATAGACCTGTTTGCAGGATGTACATAGTGTGATACACTGATCTTGAAGAGGTTTTACAATCAAGCACAATACTACAACATAAATGGGTGGGGCTACGTAGTTAGTTATAGGAACAAAAGGGGTGCCTGATAGATACAGCGGATAAGGGTCGCGCTCTTGATACAACTGCGCGGCAGGGTTTAGGGCGTCTGGGTGAACGTCTGGCGGCTGAAAAATTGCTCAGTATGGGATATGGTATCCTGGAACGCAATTTTCGTTGCCGTTATGGCGAGATCGATCTGGTGGCTGAACATGAGCAAGATCTGGTCTTCGTGGAGGTAAAAACGCGTCGTGGCAATGCATATGGACTTCCAGAAGAGGCAGTCAATCTGCGTAAACAGCGTAAGATCATAGAGGTGGCGCATCACTATATCGATGTGCATGCTTGTCCTGAACGTTCATGGCGTGTGGATGTTGTCGCCGTGCAACTGAGTATCCGTGGTAAACTTGAAGAAATACGCATCTATCAACATGCAATAAGTGGGTAGGGACCCGATTGGATCGCGTCCGCGATTGATCGGTTTGCACCACCAATAAATATATTATAGGAGGCAGATAATGTCCGATTTTATGGAATCTGCTAAGAATCTTTTCAATACAGCAGTGAGCCGTACGAGTTGGGAGACGCAGAAGCAATTGCGCCAGCGTAGCAAACAGACCGAGATTGATAAACTTATGGAGCAACGTCATCAGTTGATGGACGAACTCGGTCAGGTGGCGATGAATCTTTATCAGCAAGGCGCATTGACCGATTCGCAACTGAGCCGATTGTGTGCCAGCATTTTTGAGCTGGATCACGACGCAAAGACGCGCGAGACGCAATTACAGGAGATTAAAAACGAGCCTTATCCAGCGGATCAACTTGGCCCGGCTCCGACAATGAATTATGCGCCACCATCGTCACAATCGGCTGCACCACCGCCGCCTGCACCACCGTCATCCGCGCCTGGTCCGGGAGCAGGTCCAACCGCAGGGGCAGCGGGCTTAAGTGCCTGCCCCAATTGCGGCAATCCCCTGCGCCCAAATGTGCTGTACTGCCGTAGTTGTGGCACGAAACTTCGTTGAGCGAATTTGGCTTACAATATGGTATAATGGCACACACGTTGTTCTAAGAAATGTTGGCGAAGTGAGGTTGTTTGTTTGGTTGATAATACGCAAGAAGATGTGACCTGCACACTCGATATTGTCAGTCATAGTTCCGCACAGACACAGCGCCTGGGTATGCGCCTGGGCGACCTTCTGAGCGGAGGTGAGCTGCTTTTGCTCGAAGGGCAGCTTGGCTCAGGCAAAACAACCTTCACGCAGGGACTCGCAATGGGAATGGGGATCTCCGAACTGGTCAGTAGCCCGACTTTTACTTTACTAAAAGAGTATGCTGGTCAAATGCTCACCCAGACCGGACAATCTCCCAGGCGCGGTCCAGCTCTCTATCACTTTGATCTCTATCGCCTGGATGATCCTGAAGAGATTCTTGACCTCGGCTTCGAAGACTATTTTTACGACGGCTCTGGTGTCTGTGTGGTCGAATGGGCAGACAAAGCCGCCGAACTCTGGTCTGATGGTCATTTGAGCATCCGCCTGAAGGCGATGAGTGAAACCAAGCGCAGTCTGTTGCTAACCGCGACTGGTCCGCGCTATTGTGAATTATTACGACAATTTCAGAAAAATACATATGCTACTGCTAGCTCTTGATACCTCTACCCGCCAGTCCAGCGTCGCACTCTGCACCGAAGACGACCTGCTGGGCGAATATGTGTGGAACGCTGGAACCAATCACAGCGTGGAACTACTAGGTCACATTCAGCGCATGCTTGCTGAATGTCAATTGACGATGGAACAGATAGATGTGATAGCAGTAGCCACTGGGCCGGGATCGTTTAACGGTGTCCGTGTCGCACTTTCGACGGCAAAAGCGTTGGCCTTTGCGTTAAAAAAACCTTTGTTGGGCGTGAGTACCTTAGATATCATTGCCACCCAACAGCGGCAATGGCGTGCGCCAGTCTGTGCCATTCTTGAGGCTGGCCGTGGTGAATTGTATGCCGCTACCTATCTATTTGATGAAGTGGTGGAGGGCAATGGGAATGTGATCTATCACCTGCATCAGCTCAGTGACTATCTCATGTTGCCTCCACCGCGCCTGAGTGCGCACTTACTGGAACATGCGAATGAATGGGTTGGAGTGCCAGGTGAACGCACATTGCCGCCATTTCTCTTTTGTGGAGAAATAAGTGGCGCGTCTCGTCAGGCGCTACATACACAGATGCAGGAAAATTGTCTTTTCGTGCCTGGCTTGCAAGCAGCACGACGAAGTTCAGTACTGGCTCTGCTGGCGTTGCAACGTCTGCAAAAAGGGGAAGAGGATGATCCTTTATTACTCGAACCCCTCTATCTGCGGCGTCCTTCTATTACGACAAGTACGCGTAAACGAGCGCTGCTTGGTGGTGTCAATTAGTCCGATAGAAAGGAAAGAAGGTGCGTTACGTCATTGAGCGAATGACGATGCCAGACGTGCCTCGCGTCATTGAGATCGAGCGCCTGGCGTACCCTTCGACCTGGCCTCCAAGCGCATACCGCAAGGAGCTACAGGATAATCGCTGGGCGCATTACATCGTGTTACGCGATAAGCAAATTATAGAGGAGCACACAGTTGTACCGCCGCAGGAGCCGGAGAGGCCGCGCAAAAGCCGCCTTTTTCCCCTATCGCTTCTGCCCAGCCGTCCCGCTGTGACGATCTCCTCACCTGAACTTGCGTCAATTATTGGTTTCGCTGGCCTCTGGCTGATGGTGGATGAAGCTCATATTACGACGATTGCTACTCATCCTGATTTCCGTCAACATGGCCTGGGCGAATTTTTACTGGTCAGTCTTATCGATACTGCCTATAGTATTGGTGCTCGCTGGGTTACCCTCGAAGTACGCGTTTCGAACTTTGTGGCTCAGAACCTCTATCGCAAATATGGCTTTCGTCAGGCCGGGGTGCGCCGTCGTTACTATAGTGATAATCAAGAAGATGCTTTGATTATGTGGACTGATGAGATCAATTCTCCTGCGTATAAGCAGAAATTTCAGGAACTGAAATCTGCACTTATGACAAAATTGGATGCCCAATAATGCGCTTTAGGGACTTATGTTATGCTTGTACTTGGTATCGAAAGTTCTTGTGATGAAACCGGGGCCGCCCTGGTGAGAGATGGGCG
This sequence comes from Ktedonobacteraceae bacterium, assembly GCA_013695595.1. Classification (GTDB taxonomy): domain Bacteria; phylum Chloroflexota; class Ktedonobacteria; order Ktedonobacterales; family Ktedonobacteraceae; genus JACDAE01. Next base: position 7,417 of record JACDAE010000022.1, read on the forward strand.
TTACCTTCTCTCCAATGTGGTTGCCTCGCAGATTGAGATTCATAATCGTTATGGTGGTGTTGTGCCGGAAGTGGCCTCCCGCCAACAACTTGCTGCCATCATTCCCGTGATTGAAACCGCTATGGAGCAGGCATCTTGCTCCTGGAGCGATATCGACGCCGTTGCGGCAACCTATGGACCCGGCCTGGCCGGTTCTCTTCTGGTTGGTCTAACTGTGGGCAAAACGCTGTCCCTCGCTCGCAGCCTCCCCTTCCTGGGTGTGAATCATCTTGAAGCCCATATCTACGCCAACTGGTTACGAAATGGTGACGCTCCTGCTGTACAGAGTGAGACGGATGGTGACTGGAGTTACCGCAAGGGCGATCCCATTTTCCCTTTGATCTGCCTTGTGATCTCCGGTGCACATAGCGAACTTGTGCTCGTACGCAATCACGGTGAGTACGAGTTACTTGGTCGCACGCGTGATGATGCCGCCGGTGAGGCTTTTGACAAGGTGGCGCGTATTCTTGGTCTGGCCTATCCAGGCGGTCCCGCGATCCAGAATGCCGCCCAAAAGATCGAAGAGGAGTTGCAACAGCAAAACAAGTCACTCAATGTTGCCCGTGCTGCATATCGTCTGCCTCGTGCCTGGCTGCGTAGCACCTACGATTTTAGTTTTAGCGGCCTGAAAACCGCTATGCTGCATCTCGCCGAGGGGGCGACCGAAGATCCACGAGCGACCGGAGAGGGACGCCAGATTAGCCAATACACGCGTATGGGAGCGCAGGCAACGCAAAAGGGGCCCGCGAATGTTGCCCTGCTGGCTTCTAGTTTTCAGGAAGCAATCGTTGACGTGCTGGCTGTAAAAACGCGTCTGGCGGCACAGGAATATCATGTCAAGCAGGTCGTCCTGGCAGGTGGCGTGGCGGCGAATGCCAGTCTACGTGCTCGCCTGGAACAGGAATTGCTTCCCCTCAGGATTCGTCTCAGCTATCCTCCCATCGATTTTTGTACCGATAACGCTGCTATGATTGCCAGCGCCGCCTTCTTTCATCTCTATCGAGGTGAGCAGCATGGCCTCGACCTGGATGTGTCTCCAGGTCTGAGCCTACCTTTCAAGAAATGAGAAATGTATGTCGAAACAAAAAGCCTATGCCCTGGGCATTGATCTGGGTGGAACAAAAACGCTCGCCGCTGTCGTTGATATAACGACTGGAGAAGTCGTAGGTTCGGCACGCAAGCGTACACGCGCCGAGCGTGGGCAGGACTTTGTCTCCCAGCGTACAATCGAACTGGCGACGATTGCAATAAACGATGCCAACCTCTCGCCTGAGGATTCTATCCTCGCCATCGGCGTCGGCGCGGCGGGTCAGGTCGACCGTAAGAAGGGTGTTGTGTTGGATGCCCCTAACCTGGGCGTGCACGATATGCCGCTGGGGGAGATCCTGGGCAACCAATTTGGCAAGCCTGTCTATGTTGGCAACGATGTAGAGGTTGCAGCACAGGGCGAAAATATCTACGGCTCCGGTCATGGATACAATAACTTTGTCTGTATCTTTATCGGCACCGGCATTGGCTCCGGCATCGTACAAAATGGTCAGCTTTACACTGGTCTTACGGGAACAGCGGGCGAGGTTGGGCACACCATCATTGATACGAATGGTCGCATCTGCGGCTGTGGCAGTCGTGGTTGCCTGGAAGCCTATGCCTCCCGTACCGCTATTACAAAAGCAATCATGGCCGAAATCCACCATGGTCGACCCTCTGTGCTGGCTGATGATGCCGCTCGCCAGCTACGCCAGGGAGAGACCGTTATTCGCTCAGGCATTCTCGCCGCCGCCATTCAGCAAAAGGATGAATTGACTATTGAGGTCATTGAGGAGGCCGGCGATTACCTGGGCCGCGCCCTTGGCTCGATTATGAATTTCTATAATCCCGATTGCATCATCCTTGGTGGCGGGGTTATCGAGGCCATCGACCTTCTCTTTGAGACCGCCATTCATCGTGCGCGTACCACTGCACTTGCCGCACCCTCAAAGACGCCAATCGTACGCACAAAATTGGGCGATTACTCCGGCGTTGTCGGTGCAGCCTGCCTCGGTGCCCAATTGACGGGCTACAAATTTTCGTGAAAGAAGTATTGTGAAAAGAGAGTAGGGGTATCACATTATGTGCGCCTGTGGACCAATAACACACGGGCACATATAAGTGGCACCCCTACTCTGGTCTCTCCGATGGATGAGAGATAGCATAGAAAGGGGCCATGACAATGAACGAAGGAATCACTACCCACATTGAAGTGCGTGCAGTGCATGTCAACGATGCTCCGGCCTTGTACGAACTTGATTACAACTTTGAAACAGATCGCATCTATACCCTCCGCGTCGAGAACCATCTCATCCGCGAGAATACAGATGCAATCCCAAACGACCATGCTGCGTTTGCCTTTGAACTGGTCGAGACACCCCTTGACCTTCCGCTCTATAAGAACTTTCGTGAATACGAGAATACGCTGGCAGATGTTGAGACTAAATTACGGAACGTTGAAGGTGGCTATGTGGCCCTGGTTGATGGTGTGGTTGCTGGCGGCATCCTCTTAAATGTTGAGGAGTGGCGCTCGGTTGTTCGTATTCAGGATCTGATTGTTGATCGTCAATCGCGTCGTTATGGCGTTGGCTCGCTTCTCTTGCGTTGCGCCTCCGATTGGGCACGCGAACGCGACTGCTGGGCCATTGTCCTTGAAACGCAGAACACAAATTATCCTGCCATCCAATTCTATTTGCGCAACGGCCTGGAAGTCTGGAGCATTAACCAGCATTTCTATCCTCCAGGTCCCCAGGCGCACGAAATCGCTGTTTTCATGGGTCAACGCCTCTCACACGATACGTCGGAATAATTATCAACAACGGCGGGCTTATAAATCGCGCCCCTACACC
>JACDAE010000036.1 GCA_013695595.1 Ktedonobacteraceae bacterium
GGTATGGGTGGTTTGAGCCAGCCTGGACGTGGGCTCCAGCCAATCGAGAGGACATGAAATTGATGTTCCTCTTCGCCGATCTCAATAATGCTGACGGATGCATTATCGATAAACAATGATCCCGCACGCTTTGCCTCCAGTCCAGTATAGTGAGCAACCACCAGTTTCACCACATCTGCATGGGCAACGAAGGCTGGATAAGCACCAATGTTTTCCTGCTTGCGCCAGCGCTCAATGGCCGCGACAGAGCGTTGTTGGACCTGAGGAAATGTCTCGATCCCTTCAGGAGCGACGGTTGGATCTTTGACATATTCCTTCCAGGCCGGGTCGTTTTTTGTCAGTTCATCTATAACCTGTCCCGCCCATGGTCCGATATTGGTATCCATCAGATCTGGTTCGAGTTGTACGCTCAGTTCGCGCCCCTGTGCAATGAAATCGGCTGTATCGCGTGCGCGTTCCAATGGGCTGCTGATAATCGCGCTGATAGGGAGAACGGATAGAGCTTCAGTGAGGCGAGCTGCCTGTTGTCGCCCGTTATCATTCAGGGAAACACCCGGTAATTGTCCTGGTAGGCGATGTTCAACGTTCCATGTTGTTTGCCCATGTCGAATAATAAGCAACGTTTGTTTCATATCGGTATATGTACTTTCCCCATTTTGAATGCAATGTAACCTGAGTAAGATACGCCAACGGAAGAAACGCTTCCCCACGCGAAAGTATATTCTTCCCATGAGAAGGAGGGTATATCCATAATCAGCCAGCCATTTCAGATAGCTTGTTATGTGCCTCAACGTAACTCCACTTTCCCCACAGGTACCCATGCCAACCAGATGCGGTGCTATTCTATTGACGTTGAACTACCCCCTATGGGATAAATTTGCGCCAATACTTTCAAGAATTCCCTCATCGTTTGTGGTATACCTATAGTAGCACAGTTTTTGAGAAAGGCCAAAATATGATGCGAAAACCTCGCTTACAACACGTTTCTTGCGTAATTCCTGAAGATGCTCATGATGCAGTCCGCACCTTCTATGGTGATGTACTCGGTCTGAAAGAGAAGCCCACGCCGAAAGAGCTTGCCGACCTCAACGTGATCTGGTTCAGTATTGGGGATGGTGAGATGGAGTTGCATTTTATTCCTGACCCGATTCAGGCTGATCCGTTGGCACAATATCACTTTTGCCTTGAAGTAGATGACCTGGAGCATTATCGTGCCCGGCTGACGGAAGCGGGTTATGTCACAACTGAAGCGACGCCGATCCCCAATCGTCCGCGTTTTTTCTGTCGTGATCCATTCAATAATCTGGTTGAGTTTACGATGCTACTGGGAAGCTATACCTAAATAGGCTGAAAGCGCAAACTGGCCTGATTTCGCTTGACAAAGCAACGGCAATAGAGTAGAATCCGGAAAGCGATACAAGAACAGTATTGCACACGCCTCGTTCGTCTAGCGGCCTAGGACATCGCCCTTTCAAGGCGGGGATCACGGGTTCGAATCCCGTACGAGGTACTATTTCAGCAAAAAAGCCTGTAGCCATTTTTATTTCTGGTTACAGGCTTTTTTGCTGCCTGTCTCCCTGAGATATAATGATCAGGGAATATCGTAATTGTGAAAGGCGACCTGAGTATGCTAAGCGTAGAAGAAGCTCTAGAGCGTATACTTGCTAACATAAAATCCCTTGAAAGTACACACGTCCCCCTGTCTGAAGCACTCGGGCTGGTTCTTGCACAGGATATTGTTGCGCAAGAGAATATTCCCCCCTTCGATAACTCTGCGATGGATGGTTTTGCCTTGTTGAGCAAGGATAGTAAAGCAACAGGTGGACAACCTGCCCGTTTGCGTGTCACGGGCGAGATCGCCGCTGGATATGTTGCCAGTGCGGCGGTTGAAGATGGAACGGCGATGCGAATTATGACAGGTGCGCCCGTGCCGTCGGGAGCCGATACCGTGATCCAGGTAGAATTAACACGCTCCGATGGACCCGCTAGCTCATGGGTAGAAGTGCTAGAGGAGGTGGCACCTGGCAATAATATTCGTCCAGCCGGTGAGGACATACAGCGGGGGCAGACGGTCCTGGTGCAAGGGATGGAGATCGGCGCAGCGGAGATCGGTATCCTGGCAACATTGGGGTGGGCGAGTGTGCCTGTCATACGTCGCCCGCGCGTGGCAATTCTGGGAACGGGCGATGAAGTCGTTGATGTAGCAGAGAGTTTACAACCGGGCAAGATCCGTAACAGCAATAGTTATCTTCTTGAAGCTGCGGTACGTCAAGCGGGGGCTGAAGCACATCGCCTGGGAATAGCACGAGACACGGTCGAGAGCCTGCGCGAGAAGTTCAGCGAGGCTATGACCTATGATCTTATTTTAACTTCTGGCGGTGTCTCCGTAGGAGACTTTGATCTGGTGAAAAAGATTATGCAGGAGCAGGGCAATATCGATTTCTGGCGTATTAATATGCGTCCTGGCAAACCGGTCGCATTTGGGTATATTGGGGAAGCACCTTTGCTTGGTCTACCAGGCAATCCAGTTTCTACCGCGGTCACCTTCGAGTTGTTCGGGCGTCCGTTGATCCGCAAGATGGCGGGTCATACACGGCTACTCAAGCCTCAGATAGAGGTAATCATGGAAGATGGGGTAGGTGATCGCGCAATGCGCCGCCATTATGTACGCGCTCATGTTGCATGGCAGAACGGTCGCTTTATTGCGCATACGACGGGCAATCAGGGATCACATGTAATGACCTCACTGTTGAATGCGAACGCCTTTGTGATCGTGCCAGAGGGGGGTGTGGTGCTCCAGGCAGGCGATACAGCAAAAGCGTTGATGCTTGATTGGCCTGAGGTATAAACCTGGCTGATTAAAGATGCCGTGACATACGGTAGCGCAATTGATCGCGGGAGATACCAAGCAAAGCAGCGGCCCGCACCTGATTTCCATGACAGAGTTCGAGGGCTTCCTCGATAAAAATATGTTCAATGGTGCCAAGGAAATCCGGTAAGTTGATGCCTTCGGGTGGAAGGTGCAATTGTTGCTGCAGTTCTTGCAGGCGTTGACTATTACTTTTGGCGGCCTGGTGAATATTCTCTGGCAAATCTTTGGGCAAAATTTCATTATTGTCGCAGAGAATTTGTCCGGATTGGATGACACTACGCAGTTCGCGTATATTGCCGGGCCAGGAGTAGTGCAGAAGAATTTCAAGAGCCTCAGGACTCATACGTAGTGGTTCCATACCTTCGGCACTGTGGAGTTTTAAGAAATATTGTACCAGTGGCTCAATATCTTCGGGCCGTTCGCGCAATGGAGGTAGGGTAATGGTGATGACTTTCAGGCGATAAAAGAGATCATCACGAAAAGTCTTGTGGGTTACTGCTGCTTGCAGATCGATGTTTGTAGCGGAGATGACACGGAGATTCACGTGGATCTCCCTGGTACTGCCAACGCGCCGAAAACTGCGTGTCTCAAGAAAACGTAGCAGTTTTGCCTGGAGGATGAGTGGCATTGAGCCAATCTCATCAAGGAAAAGAGTGCCACCATCGGCATGTAAAAGATACCCTTCACGCGAAATTTTTGCATCGGTGAAAGCACCTGCCTCTACGCCAAAGAGTTCGGTTTCCAACAATGTTTCGGGGATAGCCGCGCAGTTTATGGCAACGAATTGATAAGAGGCGCGCGTACTTAATTCATGGATTGCTCTGGCCGCGACATCTTTGCCGGTACCACTTTCCCCTTGTAATAATACCGTTGTCGTTGGATAGAGGGCCATCTGGCGCACAAGCACCGCGACATCTTGCATGGCATGGCTGCGGCCAACCAGCATACCAGCAATGAAGCCATTCTCATCAGGACCTTCTGATTGAGGAGAAAACGATAGACTACTACCCTTCACGTGCACACCTCTCATCCCGTATATTGTCTTGTTCATCTGAAAA
>JACDAE010000038.1 GCA_013695595.1 Ktedonobacteraceae bacterium
ACATACTCTTCCGCTAAAACCGTTTTGACTTTCTCAAGGGCCAATGTGAGATTGGTGAGTTCCTCTACGCTCAAGGTTTGTGTGATGCGGGCAACCCACTCATTTTCATATTCTGCCAGGTTCTCCAGAAGTTCCCTCCCTTTTTCCGTAATGCAAACGTTCTTCGTTCTTCGGTCGGTTGCAGATCCATAGGTCGCCAGCCTCTCGTCCACTAACGCATCTGCGAGCCGCTGAATGCTCTGTCTCGTGTAGCCAGTTAACTTTGCAATCTGACTCACGGTGAGAGGAGAGGGCTCAATGTTGCCAAGGATGCGCCAGCGCGCGCTTGTCTGTTGATACTTCCCGGTCACGAGATCTCCGTGCTTGAGTACCATGTTATTGGCTGCGAATAATGCCCTTGTAAATTGTGTGAAACGTTCTGATATATCGTTACGCATACACAAAGTATACCACAATTGACAGCATACTGTCAATTTTAGAAACACGCCAGACGAGGAACTTCTTTTTTATCTTCAAGTGCTCAATCTCTTCACATGCTCAGAGCATAGAAAATCTCTTCACTAGATACCTATGATCTGCTAGTCTTTGAAGAGACACATACAAAGGCAAGAAGAAAAAGGAGATTCGAAGATGAAAATTGCCGCACTTTATGATATCCATGGGAACCTACCTGCATTGAATGCGCTGATGGTTGAGCTTGAAGAGGTCCAACCAGATATGATCGTCGTAGGAGGAGATATTATTTCTGGCCCCATGCCTGGGCAGACCTTGCAGCGTCTTTCCCAGGCTGGTGATCACATTCGCTTCATTCGTGGGAATGCTGACCGTGAAGTGGTCAGGATGTTTGATGGTCAGCCAATCGAACGGCAATATATGGCAAATCCAGTGGAGAAAGACCTTGCGGAAATACGCTGGGTTGCCGAACAACTCACCCATTCCCAACGGGACTTTTTAGCCGCATTACCAGAGCAGCTTGTGGTTAATGTTGAGGGCCTGGGGAGCGTTGTATTTTGCCATGCCAGTGTTCGCAATGACGAGGAGCTCTTTACTTCTATCACCCCTGAAGAACGGCTGCTCGTTATTTTTTCTCATGTTGAGCAAGAGATTGTGGTGTGTGGGCATACACATACCCAATTTGAGCAACATGTGGGGAATCTACGCATTCTCAATGCAGGTAGCGTAGGGATGCCCTATGCTGCCAGACCAGGTGCGTACTGGCTTTTGCTGAGTTCAGAGGGATACGAGTTTCGGTACACTGCATATGATGGGGAGGCCGCCGTACAAGAGATCCTGGCGAGCGGATATCCCCGCGCACAGGAGTTTGCAAAAGAAAATGTGCTCACAATGCCGACGGCGGCTGAAGCGACGGAACACTTCGAGCGTATTGCAGAGAAGTACTGGTCGCAGGAAGGGTAGGGCACCCGATTATGCTCTTTCAAAAATGGCTTCCCTACCCTGATGAGATTTTCCCACGATGCAGGTATCTCGATTTCATTTTGAAAGAGCATGATCGCGTCCGCAATATATCAATCCAGGCCCACCAATCAATGAATTGCGGACGCGATACAATCGGGTGCCCTGCCAGATTTGCGGCAATATAGGTATTTGGAACGCATTCGCGTTGGCATCTTCCCCATTAGTTGGAGTAAACAAGCGCATGCCCCTCCCCACAACACACAAGATCGATTGAAGCTTGAATGTACTTAGGGACACTATGTCCTACGAGCGTTTGAGGAGTAGGACATATCCTCTCATGAGAATCGGGACACCGGTCCCATCACAAATAGTCCTTTCTCAGGTATCCTCTGAACAGAGCTAATGATACACGATTAGCCTGCGAAGCGTCTTCCATGCCATAGGTTTTGGATGATAGAGACCACGAGGAAGAAAAAAGATAATCTTTTTTGAGAAGAAAGGCTATGAAATAGAATGCTGTCCATTTTTATACCAGACATCCATCATCTGCTAATCACCTACGGCTACCTGGCTGTTTTCATCTTTGTCGCTATCGAAAGCACAGGTATCCCATTCCCTGGCGAGACGATGCTGCTGATCGCCGCAATTTATGCAGGGACGACACATCAGCTTTCTCTCCCTCTAGTGATTGTGACTGCCGCCCTCGGAGCTATTGTGGGCGATAATCTCGGCTTTCTGGTAGGGCATGTGTGGGGCTACCGTTTGCTAAGTCACTATGGTCGCTTTATTCGTCTTGATGAGCGGAAATTGAAATTGGGGCAGTACCTCTTTATGAAGCATGGGAGCAAGGTCGTCTTCTTTGGTCGCTTTGTTGCCGTGTTGCGGGCCTGGGCCGCATTTCTGGCCGGGGCGAATCGGATGCGGTGGTCTCGCTTTCTGCTCTTCAACGTCCTTGGAGGTATTATGTGGGCCACACTCTTTGGCTCAGGAGGCTACTTCCTGGGTGACAACATTCATCGCGTAACGGGACCGTTTGCTATCGTCTCTGTCGTGCTGGGGGTGTCAGTCATAATCACGTACCTGATCTTCATGCATCGCAACCAGAAGCGGTTTATGGAAGAAGCCGAGCGCGCGTTTCCCGATCCACTGAACACGTATCCACCCCAGATAAAGGGAGAACAGATACAACGACAGGATAGGGTAACAACGGCGACGGAGGAGCCAGAGAAGGAGAACACGCATGTATAAGAACCCATCAGCGAAAGATGAGCAAGCTGCGGCTCAAGCTTTGCAATTCGGAGAGGCTCTGTGGCAATTACCCCTGCAATATATCAATGTCTTTGTCAGGCCATCGGTGAACACCTTGAGTGATGCAATGGAGAACGCAAGTTGGGGGCGCGTGCTTGTCCAGTGTCTGCATCTTGTCATCGTCATGGTCACCATCAGCTTTCTGGGATCTATCATTCCATCGGCAGCTTTGCATAGTATCAGTGCTCTAAGCATGAACGCTGCCAGCGCACGAGGATGGCCGTCCTTTTTGCTAAATGATCCCACACTTCTGGTCGTAAGCTTCTTGATCGGGTTGGGTACTGCGTATTGGGGAAGTAGGGTCTGCGGTGGGCAAGGAACATTCCTGTCTCATCTTTACTGCTTGCTATTATGTACCATTCCTCTGGTGACAGTGGGTGGTGTATTGCTTTTGCTTCCTACTCCTGGTTGGTTCTTGCTTCTACCAGCAGGTATCGTATCTGCTTTATTCATCTATAGAATGGTATTGCATACCATCACGATTATGGCCGTCCATCGTCTGGAGGTTGGTCAAGCTGTATTCATCATGCTTATTCTTCCCATTGCGCTGCTTGTGATACTTGTACTCGTAGCATTACTCACTCATGGTGAGGGATGGGGAGATCTTTGTGATAGTTTCCTGCATGGAGGAGGGGTGGGCGAGGGGAAACGCCGAAAAAAAGAGCGCACGGCTCAATAATGAGGTAGAATGCAGTATATTAACACAACCAGGATTCAGATCGACATAAGAACTCAAAAAGGAAGCGACTGATGAGGCCTTTATTGGGGAAGATAGAGACAGTCAGAAAAGTTGACCTCTCCAGTACTACAACACGCTTGCCCCCCCCCTGGCTTTTTCTTGCCAGGGGATTGTGGGTGGTTCTCGTGCTCTTCGATCTAATGGGTACTCTTATAAGTTTTCCCACCTTTATGGTCCATCTGCGACAGGTGTGTTTCAGGCAACCATGTTTATCAGCACAACTCACACCAGAGAGTACTCGTGTGATTCAGCATCTGGGCCTCTCTGTGGATAGCTATGCCACACTCTTCCTCATCTTCACAATCCTTCTGGCAGTAACTTGTCTTGCGATAGCTGTGGTGATCTTCTGGCGCAGGTCGGACAATTGGATGGTGTTGCTGATTACATTTGCGTTGGTAGGAAGTGGCCTGGGGAATCCGAGCACCTTCTCACTTATTAACTCGGCCTGGCTCATTCCCTCAAGGTGCTTGCTCTGCCTTTTGCATATCACCGTCTTTCTCGTGTTTGCCCTTTTTCCCGATGGACGCTTTATACCACGCTGGACACGGTGGCTCTTCATTGCGTGGGTCGTGATCGATATTGGTTTCGTCTTTTCGGATGCACCATTTGGCCTCTCTCATTGGCCGATCGTGCCTGGCGTTGTGGCTGTTATCGGCTTCGTGGGGATTCTTATCTGCCTACTCGGAGCGCAGATCTACCGCTATCGACGTGTATCAGATCCCGTGGAGCGCCAGCAAACCAAATGGATTGTCTTCTCTTTGGAAGTCTCTTTTGTCGGGCTGATGAGGGGAAGTCAGGGATTGTATGCACTTCCGGTCCTCTTTCCAGCGTTTCACCTTTTCACAGATCTCTCTGCCCCTCTGCTCTTTTTCCTCAATGTCTTCTTGTTTTTTCCTCTTCCACTCGCCTTTGGCCGCGCGATCTTGCTGCACCAATTGTGGGATATCGATCTTATTATCAACCGCACCCTGGTCTATGGCATCCTCACCGTCAGCATTGTTGGATTGTATGTACTGATCCCGGTCGGACTTGGGACACTATTCCAGGCTCAGGGACACCCCGTTATTTCACTCTTCGCAACTGGCCTGATTGCTGTGCTTTTCCAGCCGCTCAGGAATCGTCTCCAGCGTGCGGTGAATCACCTGATGTTTGGTGAGCGCGATGAGCCATATACAGTTCTTTCGCGCCTGGGGCAACGTTTGGAGGCGACGCTTGTTCCTGATACCATCTTACCCATTCTTGTCGAGACGGTGGCCCAGGCGCTCAACCTCCCCTATGCTGCGATTGGCTTACTACAAGATGATGCCTTGATTATTGCCGCGTCTTACGGAAGAAAAGAGGCCGATACAGCACTACGGCTTCCCCTCGTTTATCAGAAGGAGCGCATAGGTGAGCTCCTCCTCGCAGCACGTAGCCAGGGAGAAGCCTTCACCCCTGCTGACCTTCGCTTGCTTGATGATCTGGCTCGACAGGCCGGTGTTGCCGTTCACGCAGCACGCCTCACGACCGATCTGAAGCATTCTCGTGAACGGTTGGTTACGGCACGTGAAGAGGAACGTCGACGCCTGCGCCGCGATCTGCACGATGGGCTTGGCCCCCAACTGGCCAGCCAGATCCTTACCCTTACGGTGGTGCGCAAGTTGCTGCGGCAGGAGCCTGAGACGGCTGAAACGCTTCTTGCTCAGGTCATGATCCAGGCACAGGATGCCATCACCGATATTCGTCGCCTGGTCTATGCGTTACGCCCACTTGCCCTCGACGATCTTGGGTTGCCTGCTGCCCTGCGTGAGCAGTTCGCCCAGTACCAGGCCAGTGGGATCACGTTCACCCTTGAGATACCAGAGCCTTTGCCTCCACTTTCCGCCGCCGTAGAGGTCGCCTGTTACCGGATTGTGCAGGAGGCTGTAACTAATGTCGTGCGCCATGCTAAAGCAACCACCTGTGCCACTCATCTCAGTGTGGGTGAAGCGCTCTGTCTGGAGATTATAGATAACGGTATCGGCTTGCCACAAGTCACCCGATCTGGCGTGGGACTCACCTCTATGTCTGAACGAGCGACGGAACTTGGAGGAACCTGCCTGATTGAACCCCTGCCAGGTGGTGGCACACGTGTGGGTGCCCGCTTGCCACTTTCTTGAGAAGATGCTTTCAATGCCTTCTTCAAGAGAAGCCTTGAGAATTGCTTTAAGCGTGCTGAATATGAGAGAAAGGAAGCCCTGGAATGGACCGCATTCGCATCCTGATTGCCGATGATCATCCTGTTTTTCGCTTTGGCTTGCGTGCATTACTTACCGCTGAGCCTACTACCGAAGTGGTGGGGGAGGCCACGACCGGAGAAGAAGCTATTCGGTTGGCAGGAGAGCTTTTGCCGCAGATCATCCTGATGGATCTCAATATGCCGGGTACGAATGGTATCGATGCCACCCGTCGTATTCTCGCGACGCTGCCCCATATGAACATCCTTGTGCTCACCATGTTTGACGATGACGATTCGGTCTTTGCCGCAATGCGAGCAGGGGCACGAGGCTATCTGCTCAAAGGGGCAGAGGGAGAAGAGACGATCAGAGCACTTCGTGCTGTCAGTAGCGGCGAGGCAATTTTTAGCCCGGCCATTGCTCAGCGGTTAATGCAATATTTTGGAGCACCACGACCACCTGTGCCCACTCAAACCTTTCCCGAA
>JACDAE010000074.1 GCA_013695595.1 Ktedonobacteraceae bacterium
AGGCAATACTGATTGGATGGCGCTTGTGATGGGCGATCATGGACTCTTCGCGTGACCAGACAAGGGCGGTTGGTTGTTGCAATTTCCAACTCGCCAGGGCCAATAGATGCTGAATGGAGAGATCTTCGCGTCCACCAAAGGCACCACCAATAGCAGCATAGCGCACAATCACGCGCTCCTCTGGCAGGTCAAGTACCCTGGCAATCTGGCGGCGATCTTCGTGCAACCATTGGCCCGCCGTTTCAACAACGACACGCCCCTGCTCATCGATATAGGCGATGCCTGCCTCCGGCTGTAGAAAAGCGTGTTCTTGCCAGGAGGTGCTAAACGTATCTTCCACTATCACATCGGCCTCAGCGAATGCCTGTTCGACATTGCCTTTACGTAACGGAATAGAGTAGAGTCTGTTGGTGCCAGGATGCTCATGAACGAGGGGTGCTCCCTCCGCTAACGCTGCTTGCACATCGGTGACGGCTGGCAGATCTTCGTACTCGACGACGACCAGACCTGCCCCGTCAATTGCCGCCTCTTTGTTTTGAGCCACCACGAGAGCCACCTTATCTCCCTCAAAACGCACTTTATCCTTACATAATACAGGCTGATCATCCTCAATCAGACCATATGCATTATAAGGAACGTCTGCTGCTGTTAGAACGGCGACGACGCCCGGATGGTTCAGCGCGGCCTGTGCATCAATTGAGCGAATGCGTGCGTGTACTTTATGCGCAAATACGACCTGTAATTGCAACATGGCAGGTTTTACCAGATCTGCGGGATAGCGCGTTGCGCCTGTGACTTTGCCCAGCGCATCGTGACGCGGCAATGGTGCTCCAACAATGTTATTCGCCATCTTGACCTCCTCCTGCCATCAGTACAGCGTCTATAATTTTTCGATAGCCGGTGCAGCGGCAGATATTGCCACTAAGGGCGGTGCGTATCTGTTCTGTATCTGGTTGCGTGCGTTCATCCAGCAATTTCGCGCCTGCCATCAGCATGCCGGGAATGCAGAAGCCACACTGTACGGCTGCCGCGTCGATGAAGGATTGTTGTAGGGGATGCAAATGCTCTCCGTGTGCCAGCCCCTCAATTGTTGTAATGGCAGCTCCGTGTGCCTGGGGAGCTGGTACGAGGCATGACATCACTGCTTGCCCGTTTAGCCAGACGGTGCAGGCTCCGCATTCACCTTCGGCACAGCCTTCTTTGGTTCCGGTCAATTCGGCATTTTCGCGTAAAGCATTCAATAGTGTCTTCCGCTGCGCATCCACCAGTGTATACGCTTGACCGTTGATGTGGGTCTCAATGATATCGTGAAATTCTGGATCTGGAGTATCTTCAGCATAAGGCGTTTCAAGTGTGATTGGTTGCTCTATAGGGATCTCCTGTTGAGAGGCAAGGCTCTGCAAGCCATGTGAGACGAGGCTGGCAAGCGTCGTCAGGCGATAAGAGGCGGTTGCGCGTACATCGTCGATGGGGCGAACGTCCATGCAGGCCAGTTTTCCAGCCTCATCACAGACCGTTGCATCCAGTTGTTTGCCTTTGAGATACGTCTCGGCCTGGCTGGCGTGTACTATGGTTGGAGCCAGACAGCCAAGCGTGATTTTTGCGTCAGTGATACGCTCGTTATCGTCCAGCGTGAGCACAAAGGCGATGTTGAGCAGTGAGATGGCCTGAGCACGACGCAATCCTGATTTGATGAATAGACTTCTTTGTTTCTCTGTAATAGCAGGCAGGCGTATTTCGCGTACAAGCTCGTCGGGCTGGCAACATGTGCGGCGTACACCCAGATAAAAGTCGCGCAACGGCACGATACGCTCACCGTTGCTGCTCAATAGCACCAGTTCGGCGTCGAGGGCCATCAGGGGCGTGATGGTGTCGTTGGCGGGCGAGGCGGTGATTACGTTCCCGGCCAGCGTGCCCCGTGTGCGTATCTGTGGCGCTCCCACTTCGAGGCAGGCTTGAAATAAGGGTAAGGCGTATTGCTGGCATGCTTGTGAGCGCAGAACGTCGTTATGGGTTGTCAGTGCGCCGAGGTGCAACACACCATTTTCCATGCGCACATATTTCAAATCGGAGAGTGCCGTTATGTCTATGAGCGTGGATGTTTGTTTTATGCCTTGTTGCACCTCCAGTAGCACATCGGTGCCGCCAGAGACGATGCGTGCTTTGTCTCGATGGGAGTGTAGTAGAGCGAGCGTTTCAGCAATGCTGGTTGGTCGCAGATAGGTTTGCCACATACACACTTGCTTTCTATAGGTTATGGTTGGGTTGGTTGCACAATGTAGGGAAGCCATTTATAATTCCGTGATATGGGACTGATGGAGCGAGGGAGCAACCATGGTATAAATGGCTTCCCTACATTGTGCGGCTCTCTGGTCCATTGTACCAATATCCACCTCAAATTTTTGAAAAGCATAATCAAGCTCCTACATTTTTGGTTTTATAAGGGTGCTACGGACTTCAGATGCGAATTGGCCGTCCAGGAAAATCGTGTTCCCGCGTAACAGGGTGCGGTGAATGCGTCCGCGCATGGTTTTCCCTACGTAGGGACTGTGAGGGTGACGATAGTAAAGGTCTTCGTTATGTAACACGCTACTTTCTTGTAGATCGATCAGGACAAGGTTGGCATCAGCCCCAATGGCGACACTTCCTTTGCCTGGTTCCAATGCGAAACGCTCCGCAATAGAGGCCGATGTGAGAGATACGATTGTCTGTAAAGGTAGCTGGCGTTTATAATACCCATCCGTCAGCAAGAGTTGTAGTAGTGATTGGCAACCGGAGATGCCGCCCCAGACCTGAAAGAAATCAGGGCTGGTCTTCATCTCAGCTGGTGCCGGTGAGTGGTCCGACGTGACCATCAGGATATTGCCAGCGTGGAGCTGTTGCCATAATTCATCCTGCACTGCCTGTGGGCGTAAAGGGGGCGCGCATTTGGCGACGGCCCCCATGCGTTCTACATCCTCTTCTGTCAAGACGAGGTAGTGCGGACACGTCTCACAGCTTACGTCGATGCCCTTCGCACGCGCTTCTACCACCAGGGCCACACCACGGCCACTACTGACATGCACGATATGGAGTTTGCAGCCTGTGTCTTGCGCAAAGAGAAGCGCTCGTTCGATGGCTTCCAGTTCTGCCACGACCGGACGCGAGTCGAGATAATCACGTATCCCTGTCTTTCCCTGCTCACGCGCACGACGCGCAAGGATACTGGTAATCTGGTCGCTCTCGGCATGTAGTGCAACCATACGTCCAAGTTGTGCGGCACGCTGCATTCCCTCATAGAGCGTGACATCATCAACCGACGCGAAATCTTCGATGCCGCTATTGCTCATAAATGCTTTAAAGCCAATCACGCCTCGCTCAGCAAGCTCTTCCAGGCTATCTACATTACCGGGCACTAAGCCGCCCCAGAAGCCGAAGTCAACTAACGAATGGGCCTGGGCTTCTTTCAATTTAAGGTCAAAGCTTGTGCCGTTGAGCGTCGGTGGTGAGGCGTTGAGAGGCATATCAAAGAAGGCGGTTGTGCCACCTGCGGCAAGGGCGCGTGTGCCTGTGGTAAAACCTTCCCAATGAGCACGCCCAGGATCATTAAAGTGTAGATGCGCATCGATTACACCGGGAAAGATGTGCATACCCTGTGCGTCGATCTCTGCGCTGGCTGTTCCCTCAAGCTCTGCTGCAATCGCGGCAATCTGCCCATCCACAACCGCAAGATCTGTCTGATTGATCCCTTCCGCCGTTACCAGTGTGCCATTGCGTAGAATAAGGTCGTACAAACTCATCAAAAAACCTCATTTCCTGGCAAGATCGGTGATAAAATGTTCTAAAACCGCTATTGCAACTGAAACATCCTCCTCCAGCACCGCTTCAGCAGGATTATGACTGATTCCACCGGCGCACCGCACAAAGAGCATCGCGACATCGGTGAGTTTGCTCATGACGACCGCATCATGGCCTGCTCCACTGGAGAGCGTTAATACGGGATTTCCGGTCGCTTCGATGGCTTGCTCGAACGTGTGGATCAGACGTGGATTACACGACACAGTATGGTTCTCCTGTGTGAGTTGCCAGTCGAGAACGAGTTGACGCTGATCCTGTATACGCCGTGCCTGCTCGTAGAGTATCTGCTGTGCCTGTTCACGTATCGCATCATTCTGATGACGTATATCAAGACTTAACGCGACATGGCCGGGGATCACATTACTGGCAGCACGTTGTACATCGATCTGTCCTACCGTTGCTACCAATCCGGGCTGACTACGGGCCAGAGCCTCAACTGCAATCACGAACTCGGCAGCGGCGCACAGGGCATCTTTACGTAACAACATTGGCACTGTTCCGGCGTGCCCCAGTTCTCCTGTAAAGCTTAGCTTGATACGAGCCTGACCTGCTATGCCTGAAACAACGGCGACGGGAAGGTTGCGCGCTTCTAGCACTGGCCCCTGTTCGATATGTACTTCACAATAACCCAATAGATCGGTGGATTGCCAGCGGGAAGTACTGAGCTGTTTGGGATCAGGATTTCCCCCATATGCTTGTATGGCGTCGGCCATTGTTACGCCATTGATATCGGTTAAGTGCAATAGAGCCGGATCGAACGTGCCGGTCATTGCGCTGCTGCCGATATAGGCGCTGTGGTAGCGTAGACCTTCCTCATCGGCGAACGCCATAACTTCGATAGCAAACGGCAGGCGTTCCCCGCGTGCATGCAGGCGTTCCACGCAGACCAGCGCAACCATCACGCCTAGTATTCCATCGTAGCGACCAGCATTCTGTACCGTATCAAGATGCGAACCGAGCAGCAATGTTTTTGCGCCTGGTTGTAGCGCCTCATAGCGACCAATCACATTGCCAATTGCATCATAGTGAACATTCATGCCAGCGGCGCTCAACCATGTTGCAAACATATCGTTCGCAGAGTGCATTGCCTGGGTTGCGAAACGGCGTGTCAGGCAATTGGCCTCTTCGCTATAGCGAGCCAGGATATCGCAACGTTCCATCACGAGATGGGCAGAGTCATGAAACGACATTGTTCAACTCCCACGATAGGTGCTATAGGCCCACGGTGAAACGAGCAGTGGGACATGATAATGAGCATCAACATCGGCAATGCCAAAACGGATCGGCACTTCATCGAGAAATGACGGCGTTGGGAGCGTTTGTTGCGCGAAATAGGCTCCCACTGCAAACAGGAGTTCATACACGCCTACGCTCATCTGATCACTAGATAACAGCGGTTCTTTTGTGCGCCCGTCGGCTGTCGTATAGACGGTTTTTACGTATGTGCGCTCGCCTATGGCATCGATGCGCCATAACTGAACCATCACATTGGCAGCGGGTTTACCTTGCGTGGTATCAAGGACATGCGTGCTGAGGCTACCGGGCATAGTATCTTCTCCCCTGCTTATGTATTGCGCGTGATAGTCAATTTGATCATACCATAAGCGGAGAACGGGTCTGTATAGACCTTCACTTTCTCATCTATGCTAGAGACCGCCGCTGGATCACGTGTGCGGTTTTGAGCCTCAAAAGATACTTCAGTGAGTTGAGGGAAGCGTGCCAGGATGCGCTGCCCCATTTCATAGACAAGATGCTGAATCGACTCGCTGACGAATTCATGGAAGACGCTTTGCAGCAGGTCGCGTAACTGCTCGGAGGGTACATAATGAGGATGGTTAGCTTCTGAGAGGGCTGTGGTATCGGCATATTTCCAGTACAGGTCGAGATAAATAAATAGGGGACGATCAACGCGTTCTTGCAGGGTTGTATACTCGTCGCGCACAAAATGAGTAAATGCGCTGCCCGTGACTTTAAAGAGTTCAATGTTCATTCGTCCGCAATGGTGGGCCGTAATCACAGGTTCGTCGCCTGAACGTGCGAAGTTGAGCGTTGCCCATGTGAAATCGCCGTGAGAGCGGCTGAAGAGGCGATCACTATCTACAATGGAGCCATTCTCCGATACACGGGAGACGTTAAAAGGAAGTTCCCGAATGGTCAATTGAAGCCCTTCCATCTGCGCATAGGTACGTAGGAAGTTTTGTCCGAGCAGAACGAGAAAGCCTTCATACGTTGCACCCTCAAAGGCAAGTGCCTGACGCAATACAAAATTCTTCATGCTATCGGTGGCGACGACGTTTGTATTATCGCCCTCGGTATAAGATGGAAGGAAGTTGTCACCGAAGACTTCAACATCGACCTCACACGCAAAAAGGGTATTTTCGCGCCCACTAAACTGCGATTCAGGGATCTGGCCTATATTAGCAAGGGGATTTGCATAAACTCGATAAACGGGTACGCGTACTTTACCGTAACTTATTGCAAATGTATGTTCGCTGCTCATATGTTCCCTTTCGTGCACAATGAACGAGGTATTGTTATAAAGAGTCAGTAATGTTATCAGATTGAACAAGATCGTGTAAGCGCAGAGCACAGATCTTCGCCACCTCGCCAAGAGCAATGGCGATCTCCTGCTCACGTGTATGCTGAAGACGAGAGGCAAAACCTGCCAGGATGCTCTCTTTCTTGTTTTCGCGTGCACAGATTACGAACGGAAAACCGAAGCGTTCGGCATAAGCTGCATTCGAGCGCGTGAACGTCGCAATCTCTTCTGGTGAGAGATCAGCCAGTCCCGCCGCCGCCTGTTCGCCCGTTGATGATGGTGAAAGGGTACCTGCCAGAGCGGCACGTCCGACGAGATCGGGATGTGCGCGTAGCAGTTCTACGTGTTGCTCTACGGGGGCTGCATACATGATGGTGCAGAGGTTATGATAAAGATCGTTCCGGGTAGCAAAAGGTCGTCGTTGCCATGCCTCTTCGACGATCCAGGGAGGGCCTTCAAAGAGTGGGCTGAGCGCCTCAATGAAATGGGATTGGTCGAAGGAATTGATCTCCTGGAGTGTTATCTGGTCTGTGGTCATCGCGCACCCCTTCATGAGAACAACAAATACACAGGTGGCATCAGCGGTGGTGCCTGCCAGCATGCACGCAACTCTATCCAACGCGCGAGCAACTCTTGCAGCAGAAGTGAAATCTCCTCACGGCATAGTAAGGATTAAAGCAGGTTGCAGAAGCTCTACCTTAGAAAATCGCTTTTCTGTTTTTACTATATACGCCAATTGTGGGGCTGTCAAGGATGATTTTGTAGTGTTGATAGGGTGTGCGTAGCCCGAAAATACTATCCATCAGAGGAAAATTTGACGTGTCTTTCATCTCTTTTTAATATGATAATAGACAATTGGGTATTAACTCTACTATATTTCATAGTGTTTCTATGCTGGTTTTATTGCCGGCAGGTTACAAATGCGGCTCGCGCAATTTCTTATCAAATAGCTTCTCAAAAGTCTGTTGCTCTATCTACACG
>JACDAE010000088.1 GCA_013695595.1 Ktedonobacteraceae bacterium
GCGCTCACCATGAGCGAGATCGTCGCCGTTGCACGTCACTCTGCGACCGTTACGCTGGGCCATGATGCTGAACAGCGCATCCAGGCGGCCAGAGCGATCATCGATAAAGTAGCAGATGAAGGCAAAAAGATTTATGGCGTCACAACTGGCTTTGGGCATCTGAGTAAAGTATGTATCCCATCGGAGCAGTTTGTAGACCTGCAACATAACCTCTTGCGCAGCCACGCGGCAGGAGTTGGAGAGCCGCTCACTGAAGATGTAACACGTGCCATGATGCTCTTACTCGCCGCCAGCCTGGCGCGTGGTCATTCGGGGGTGCGCCCCATCGTTGTGCACATGATGCTTACGCTGCTCAACGCCCACATCTATCCTCTAGTTCCCTCACGTGGATCGGTAGGTGCCAGTGGTGACCTGGCTCCATTAGCCCATCTCGCCCTGGTACTGATTGGCGAGGGCGAAGCTATTCACGAAGCACAACGCTATACCGGAGCAGAGGCACTGCAACTGGCCGGTTTAACACCTCTCAGGCTTCAGGCAAAAGAAGGATTGGCGCTTATTAACGGCACACATTTGATGGAAGCGATTGCCTTGCTTGCACTTTCCGATGCCGAAGATGTATTACGAACGGCTGAAGTTGCCTGTGCGATGAGCCTGGAGGGATTAATGGGAAGCCATGTCTCCCTGGATGCTCGCATTCACCAACTGCGTGGACAACGTGGTCAGATAGTGAGCGCGGCCAGATTACGCCGTCTAGTTCAGAACAGTGCCATTAACATCAGCCATCAAGACTGTGCCCGCGTACAGGATCCCTACACCCTGCGCTGTGCTCCTCAAGTCTTTGGTGCCGCACGCGATGCAATCGCCTATTGCGCCGACATCTTTGAGCGCGAAGCAGGGGCGGTGACCGATAATCCACTGATCTTTCCTGAGGATGGGGACGTGCTCAGCGGCGGCAACTTTCATGGACAACCTTTGGCCCTGGCGCTCGATCTGCTAGCGATAGCTCTGACGCAGGTTGCTAGCTTTTCCGAACGACGCATTTATAGCCTGCTTGGGCCGCACGAATGGGAGAGCGCGGGCGCACCACTATTCCTCACGCCTCATCCAGGGCTACACTCTGGCTTCATGATTGTGCAATACGTAGCGGCAGCCCTGGTGAACGAGATCAAGGTGCTGGCACATCCCGCCAGTATCGACTCTATTCCCACATCGGCTGGGATGGAAGATTTCGTCAGCATGGGCGTCACCAGCGCTCACAAGGCGCGCCGTATTATTGAAATGACGCAACAGATTCTGGCGATTGAACTCTTATGTGCTGCTCAACTGCTCGATTTTCGTCTACCACTCACTCCTGGCATGGGTGTGCAACAAGCTCAAGCGCTCGTGCGCTCTTATGTCGCAAAGCTTGAAGAGGACAGGGTACTCTCACCTGATATCGAAAAAATCACCCAGGCGATCAGAGAAGGCGTTTTTGCGCGTCTGGAATAAAAGAGGTTCATCATGACGATTGCACCAATAAAAGCTGATACCATGATACGCCATATCGGCCAGCTCGTTACGCTTGCCCAACAGCCTCTTCCCCATGCCAACGGCCCATTACAGATTATTGCCAACGCGGCAATAGCCACACACCATGGGCGCATCACCTGGATTGGTTCGGACGATGAAGCTGCGCAGCTCTTTCAGTATGCATCCACTGATGCTGCTCAGGACATAACGATCATCGATGCAGGTGGCGTTGTAGTTACACCTGGGCTGGTCGACTCACACACCCATCTGCTTTTCGCAGGTGATCGTGCCGAAGAATTTCACCTGCGGCGCAGCGGCGTTACGTATGCAGAGCTCCTGAGGCAGGGGCGCGGCATACTGACAACCATGCATGCAACGCGTGATACGCCTACAGAGACGCTGCTCGAACTGGCCCTGGCGCGTCTCGCAACGATGCGTAGCTATGGGACAACCACAGTCGAGGTGAAAACAGGCTACGGGTTAGACTTTGCCTCAGAAGAGCGTTGCTTGCAAATCATTCACACTTTGAACACAGCACACGAAACGCCCGATCACACATCGAATGCCATGCGTGTCGTACCCACATTTTTGGGTGCCCATAGCGTGCCACCTGAATATAAAGGCCGACGTGGAGCATATGTAGATATAATAATTGAGCAGATGCTTCCGGCATTTGTCGGGTTAGCGCGTTTCTGTGATGTATATTGCGAACGTGAAGCATTCACCATGGACGAGACGCGCCGCATCCTGACGCGTGCACAGGAACTGGGCTATCAACTCAAAATCCACGCGGACCAGCTCAGTCCATCCGGGGGAACAAAACTAGCGGCAGAAATGGGCGCGATATCGGCGGACCATCTCGACTATGCCAGCGACTCCGACCTGGACGCGCTACGAGAAGCAGGCGTTGTAGCAACGTTGTTACCAGGCTGTTCCTATACTCTGCGCACACCCTATCCATCGGCGCGGCGTCTGCTTGACCGAGGCCTCGCCGTAGCACTTGCCACAGATTTTAATCCCGGCACATCTTACAGCGAGAACATGCAGATGATGCTAGAACTCGCCATGTCCGCAATGGGCATGACCCTGGAGGAGGCACTCGCGGCAATCATGATTCAGGGCGCACGGGCACTGGCACTACAGGATGAAATCGGGAGCATCGAAGTGGGCAAACGTTGCGAACTGGCTTTATGGTCAATTCACGATTATCATGAGATTGGCTATCACTTTGGGGTCAACCTGGTGCAGTCCGTTTTGATAGCGTAATGCCCTTCTATGCACGCTCAAACGACGTAGCACCAAGCTTGCTGGAGACCTGTTGTGCATGTTTTACGACCAGGGAACCAATCGTTGCAAGCATGTCATCGGGGATGCGATAGGTAGGACCGATCACATTAATGGCTCCGACAATGACGCGACGATGATCAAACACAGGTGCGGCAATGGAAGAGACATCTGGCTCAATCGTATGACGCGCCGTAGTATATCCTTCAGGAGAGAAATGGCCCTGAATCGCCGCACCAATAGCGGTATTTGCGACGGGAACGGTGCGTCCGATCCAGGGGGTAGCC
>JACDAE010000551.1 GCA_013695595.1 Ktedonobacteraceae bacterium
TCTAAAGGGCACCCCTACACCTGCGTCATATCTTCCCACATCGTCCACCCTATACCTTGCCAACGCGGGTGTAGGGGTGCCCTTTAGAAGCCCGCGTTTTACAATCCACGTTGGCAAGATACAATAAACTAGATCAACGCCTTTACAGCTTGCACAATGTGGTGAGCACTGATACCAGCCTCTTCCAACAATTGGGCAGGCATTCCAGAACCAGGCATCGACTGCACGGCCAATTTCACGACCTCAGGCAGACTGCCATCACGCTCGGAAAACGCCTCAAGGACCGCATCGCCCAGGCCACCTTCGGGCCAGTGGTCTTCAACGGTAATAATCTTGTTCCCGGCCTGCTGTGCGGCTTCAAGCAATGTCTCTTCGTCGATTGGCTTCACCGAGTAGGCGTCGATGACACGAATGGCGATGCCCTCGCCCTTCAATTGCTCATACGCCGCCAGTGCCTCATGGAGGGTGATGCCGGCTGCAACTACAGTCGCCTTGTCGTTCTCTGACTGGCGCAGGACTTTACTGCCACCAACGGAGAACTCTTCATCGGGCCCATAGATGGTGGGCAGTTTTTCACGTGTTGTGCGCAGGTAGACGATACCATCATGCTTCGCCATCTCCGCGACCAGTTGCGCCGTCTGATTCGGATCGCTTGGATAGAGAACGGTGCTCCCGAAGATCGTACGCATCATCGACAGGTCTTCCAGCGCCATCTGCGAAGGGCCATCCTCACCAATGGAGACGCCTGCATGCGAGCCACAGAGGCGAATATTGGCACGCGAGATCGCCGCCATACGGATGAAATCATAGGCACGCGAGAAGAATGCAGCAAACGTGGATGCAAACGCAATCTTATGCCGTACGCTCATGCCTACCGTAGAGGCCACCATCTGCTGCTCGGCGATAAACTGCTCGAAGAAACGCTCAGGAAAGGCTTTCGCGAACTCATCGGCATAGGTCGAGTTGCTCACTTCACCATCCAGGGCAACGACATTGGGATTAGATGCGCCAAGCGCCTTCAAGGCATCACCATAGGCTTTACGGGTGGCGGCTGTGGTGGCACCCAGTTCGTATTTCGGCAGTTCGAGGGGCGTTACTTCAGGCAACGGGGCCAGTTGACCAGCGGCAGGCTTCTGCACAGGGAAGGTCTGGCTGCGTACAGGCGCATTCAGTTCTTGCAACGCCTGGGCTTCCTGCTCTTTGCTCAATGCCTTGCCATGCCAGCCCTCTTTATTCTCAAGGAAGGAGACGCCTTTGCCCTTCATGGTCTTCGCCACGATCAAGGTTGGCCCATTGGTAGCCTGAGACGCCTGGGAGAACGCGTTATTGATCTCCTCATAATTATGCCCATCGATAATGATGGCATTCCAACCAAAGGCTTTCGCACGAGCTGCATAGGCTTCGGTGTTCCAGCCCAGGTCGGTCTCGCCGCGCTGGCCCAGACGGTTACAATCGAGGATACCGACCAGATTGTTCAAATTGGTATGGGATGCATGATCGAACGCTTCCCAGATCGAACCCTCGGCCATTTCACTATCGCCCAGGATCGTCCAGATTTTGTACGGCAGTTTGTCGAGATATTTCCCTGCCAATGCAATACCAACACCAATTGGCAATCCCTGACCAAGCGAACCTGTCGCAACGTCGACCCAGGGTAGGACAGGGGTGGGATGTCCTTCAATGCGACTCCCAAATTTGCGCAGCGTCAGCAACTCCTCATCGCCGATCGCGCCCGCCGCCTTGTAGAACGAATAGAGCAATGGCGCGGCATGTCCCTTAGAAAAGATAAGGTGGTCATTGTTCGGATTCTGTGGCTCATCAAAATCGTAATGTAAGTAGCTAATAGCTAACACGGCCAGCAAATCTGCTGCCGACATAGAAGAGGTCGGGTGTCCCGAACCGGCGGCAGTTGTACAGCGAATACTATCTACACGCAACTGCTGAGCGAGATTTGTCCACTGTTGTACCTGTGAAGTGGTTTCTGTTGTTGTCATTTTGAATTATACTCCTCATAAAACTGAGAGTTCCAGGTGTTCCTCTTAAGGTCCCCCCCTATTGTAAACCGTTACATACTCTAAGAGCAAGCTGAAGCCATAGCAGCTCAATCATTTCAAAAGAAAGATTTCCGGATACAATAAAGACACACTTTTCGCAAATGGCTCTGCTTTTCCGTCTTTATAGTGTTACTCGCATGGTATCATGGGTAAGTAAATGTCACAAGCATGCGAAGGGAGAAAACTCACTATGGGCATGGGTTATTCAAATGACGGGAAAGTCAGCACATCAGGCAGGCGGACAGGACTAATGGGTATACCACCCGGTTTTCAGATCGCCCTGGTCCTATTAGTACTCATATTAGGTCCTGTAGCAGCCATCAAGTGGTTGACGCAACCATCACCACCACAACCGCCAGCCAAAATCAGCTACCCCACTGGCGCAATTGTTGTCACCGGAGTGCAACACATGGGCAAATTGCAGACCATATCCGACACCTTCCAACAGATTGTTAAGTATGAGGATAACGGAGGGAATTGGTTCACTAAACTTTTTAACGATCCCAAGAAGCTGTTCGTTGTGTATGGCACTGTCGTTGCAGGTGTAGATCTTTCCACTGTCACTAAAGGTGATGTAACCATTCAAAGGCAAGATAACACCCATGTATCAATAGTGCTTTTGCTGCCAGCGCCACAAATCTTTAGTTCAACGCTTGATCAAACAAAAACACAGGTCTACGACATTAGCAGTGGCCTCTTCTCGCCATTCAATCAAGGGCTAGATCCTAATGTAGAAAATCAGGTATTGGCAGGAGCACAGGGTACGCTAAAAACATCTGCATGTGATGCTAATATTATGAAACAAGCATCAGATAGTGCTCAGGTACAATTGACATCTTTTCTCACCGCATTAGGCTTTTCAAGTGTAATTGTTACTTTTGCACCAGGAACATGTGGCTAAAACGCTCTGGTAGTGCTCAATCAAACGTCATTGGATCCCCTACGCCAGATCCGTCACGATTTTCTCTCCATCTGGTCCTTCAAAAAGGGGTAATGGCGACAGAAACATAACTACAAAATTTTATAGCCCCATACAGTTAAAAGATGCCGTAAGCCTGTAAAACCTGTATCATTCCACTCGATCAACATTTGTCGATACAGTCATCAAATTCTTCCGCCGAGACAACGCGTGTGTTAACCAGGAGCGGCTTCGCCATCATACATCCCACTTCCATATTACGGTAGAGGCTGACCCAGGCATCTGTATCATCGGAGATCTCCAGGGTATGTGAGGCGTATTTTACTGTTTGATAACCAGCCTGTCGCAGCAACGAGGTAACATAAAAGAGACGCCATCGCCGCTCGTCGCTCCATCAAGGGAGAAGCCATAGCCCCGTTGCCACAGAGCCTGGTGAAGGAGCCGATTGATCGCGTTCTCTCTTTCCAGGGATGCATCCTTCCTGCACTCCCCTGCTTCCTCAGTATACACAGAGATGGCTTCAACAGCAAGGCTATAAGAAACGGGCACATTATACTATCGTGACTCCTTTGTGATGCAAGCGCAACACAGACAACAACTAATGATGTACAATCTCTTTGGGATACACATGCAAACAAAAACAGGGCTCCAACGACGAACGCCCTTCCTGCTCACCGCCACAAGAGCCTTAACATAGGTTTGTTACAGTTAAAAGAGAGGAACTCTCGCAAACAGCTACCGGACCATCTAATCATCATTTCACTTACACACACTTATGGAGGAATAGTATGGCAACTGTTGACCAGGCTCGCCTCGACTCGATGAATAAGTATTGGAATGCGGCTAACTATCTGACGATCGGCCAGATCTATCTCAAAGAGAACCCACTGCTACGAGAGCCGCTCTTACCCAGACACATCAAACCGCGTCTGCTCGGACACTGGGGCACATCCCCTGGCCTGAGCTTTATTTATGTCCATCTCAATCGCTTGATTCAGGATCACCACCTGGACATGATCTATATGGCTGGACCCGGACATGGTGGACCTGCGATCATAGCTAACGTCTACCTCGAAGGAACCTATTCTGAGATCTATTCCGAAATTCCTCAGAACAGCCAGGGCATGCAACACCTTTTTCGCCAGTTTTCCACGCCCGGCGGCGTACCAAGTCATGTCAGCGTGCCAACCCCAGGCTCCATTCATGAAGGGGGCGAACTGGGCTACGTGCTCACCCATGCATTTGGTGCGGCATTCGATAACCCCAATCTGATCGTGGCTGCCGTCGTCGGCGATGGTGAAGCGGAGACCGGGCCACTCGAAGGCTCATGGAAATCTATCAGCTTCCTTAATCCCGCCCGTGATGGTGCCGTCCTGCCCATCTTACACTTGAACGGCTATAAGATTTCCGGACCAACGGTACTGGGACGCGACTACGACAATCGTGTACAACAACTCCTGACCGGCCATGGCTACGATGTCCATTTTCTGGAAGGCGATGATCCCGTAGAGATGCACCGCGCCTTCGCTGACCTTCTGGATACCTGCTACGCGAAGATCCGCGCATTTCAGGAGGATGCACGCCTGCATGGTGTCTCGAAACGCCCAAACTGGCCCGTTATTGTCCTACGTACCCCCAAAGGCTGGACGGGTCCCAAAGAGGTGGATGGCCTGCCCATTGAGGGTACTTTCCGCGCTCACCAGGTTCCCGTCTCCGACGTGAAGGCCAACCCGGATCACTTACGTATCCTCGAAGAATGGATGCGCAGCTATAAACCTGAGGAGCTATTTGATAAGGATGGACGCCTGATCCCCGAACTCGCCGCGCTGGCACCTGAAGGGGATCTGCGCATGGGTGCCAACCCTCATGCCAACGGCGGCAAACTGATGGTCAACCTGGATCTACCCGCCTTCACCGACTACGCTCTTACGGTCAACAAACCCGCAACCGAGCACGCAGAATCAACACGCCAACTTGGCAAAATGATGCGCGATATCTTCACACGCAACGCCGAGCAGCAAAACTTCCGCATCTTCTGCCCCGACGAGACAAATTCGAATCGCCTGGGTGATGTCTTTACAGTCGAAAATCGTTGCTCAATGGAACCCACCATCTCCATCGATGATCACGTCTCACCCGATGGACGCGTCTTAGAAGTACTCAGCGAACACCTCTGCCACGGCTGGCTGGAAGGCTACCTGCTCACTGGTCGCCACGGCCTGTTCGCTACCTATGAAGCATTCGCACTGATCTCAGCTTCCATGACGGTACAACATGCCAAATGGTTGGAAGAAGGCATCAAATTGGCCTGGCGTGAGCCAATCCCTTCCTTGAATATTCTGCTGACCTCGACCTGTTGGCGCAATGACCACAATGGCTTCAGCCACCAGGGGCCCGGCCTGATCGATACCGTCCTGTCGAAGAAAGGCTCGGTCGCACGCATCTACCTGCCACCCGATGCAAATTGCCTGCTCTCGGTCGCCGACCACTGCTTCCGTAGTCGCAATTATGTGAACCTGATCGTCATTGACAAGCAGGCCCAATTACAATGGCTCAACATGGAGGATGCCATCGAACATTGCACGCGTGGCTTCTCGACCTGGCATTGGGCCAGCAATGATGAGCAGATCGAGCCAGATGTCGTGCTTGCCTGCGCGGGCGATATCCCAACCCTGGAAACAATTGCTGCCGCATGGTGGTTGCGCCATCATATCCCTGAACTCAAAGTACGCGTTGTCAACGTCGTCGACCTGATGACGCTCTATCCATCATACCTGCACCCACATGGTATGGACGATGGAACCTTCGTGGAGCATTTCACTGAAGACAGGCCCGTCGTCTTCGCATTCCATGGCTATCCACGTGCCATTCATGAAGTTGTGCATGGCCGCCCGAATGTCCCACGCTTCCATGTGCGTGGTTTCAATGAGGAAGGTACCACCACAACGCCATTCGATATGGTTGTGCTCAATGGGATGAGCCGCTACCATCTCTGCATTGAGGCGATGCGTCGCGCCTACCGCGTCCGGCACCTTACCGCACCCTTGATCGCTGAGTGCAACGAAATGCTCACCAAACACCACGCCTATGTTCGCAGCAACTTCGAGGACATGCCCGAAGTACGCGACTGGGTCTGGAGCGACTAAAACATTTAACACCGTAGGAACCCGTACTGTAAACCAAATGCCGATAAGGGTAGGGAAGCCATTTATAATTCCGGGGTTCTCACTGTTTTGTCGTCACGGAATAATAAATGGCTTCCCTACCATCATCAGTACCACGGCCTATTGCGTCAAATATCCGCATTAATTTCTTTAAGATCATCGATAATAATACGAAATAAGGATTGAGTTATCACATTGTTGAATGTACATAAAATACTGCTCGTCCATAGCCCGCACTCTGGTCGCTCGTCCCAACTTACTGAGGCCATCACTTCTTTACAGACACAATCGCTAGAGATTGTCGAGACGCTCTCCATCGCGGACCTGGACGGCCTACCCGATCAGGGACCCCTGTGGAAAGAGCGCGGCATAGATATCGTCGTGGCCGCCGGCGGCGATGGGCTGATAGGTGGCGTTACAACCCACATCGCCACCAGTGGCCTGCCCCTCGCTATCCTGCCACTTGGCACATCTAACGATATCGCACGCTCGCTCAATATTCCACAGGATGTGTCGGCTGCGCTGGCATTGCTTGCGAATGGAAAAATTATCGAGGTCGATCTTGGGGTTGCGCGACCAGCAGAGCAAGCACCCCTTATACCCTCTTCCCATGCAGCCAACTCCACGGAGAAGCACCATAGCTACTTTGTGCATGCATTAACGACAGGCATCAATGTCCAGTTCGCACGCGTCGCAACCAACGTCGCCACGCGTAAACGGTATGGACGAATGACCTATCCCTTTGCCGCCATCGAAGTCTTACGCAACCATACAGCGCAGGAGATGAAGATTCAATTCACGGACCTGGCTCTCGCTTCCACAACCGACCCTGACCAACCACCAGTTCAGAGTACACAGGCAGCATCGCTACACTGCCAGGCGCTCCAGACTACAATCATCAATGCCCCGATCTTCGGTGGAGCATGGAATTTCGCCGTGCCACAAGCCACACTCTATGATGGTCTGCTGGATATTATCGTCATCGAGGATATCGATCTGGGCAACCTCAACACGACTCTCAGCAATTTCTTCAGCACTTCAGAGCAACACCCAGGCGCTCCACAGGCGTGGCATGCACGCTATCCAGATCTGCATCCAGCGGAACTCACAGGCATTCCCGGTATTCATCACGTCCAGGCACGAGGCGTCACGATCACAACCAGCAGCGATCCCCAGGGCGTCACTCTTGATGGAGAGATACGGGGTCAGACACCGATTTCTGTGCAGATGGCTTCTGAGCGCTTACGGGTGGTAGTCCCAGGCTAGTCGATGACCAGTTCAGCAGCCAGAAACCAAGCTCAATACAGGGTCCAATCCCAAAGGCAAAGAGGAGCGTGCCAATGCCAACGCTGCCACCAAGCAAAAAACCAAGCAGCAAAGCAGAACATTCAAGGGCAACACGCACGACCGCAATCCGTATCTTTGTCAGTACATTCAAGCGCAGCATCAGTCCATCACGTGGACCCGCACCCAGGTGGGGCGCAATATAGATAGCACAGCCGAGTCCGACCAGGAAGATGCCCAGGACATCGCATAGCAGGCGCAAGGGCAATGGCTGCGTTGAAAGGTTGGGCAACCAATTCATTTGTAGGAGTACATTAATAAATATGCCGATTAGCAACATATTCAACAATGTTGCGACCCCTGGATAGACCTTCATGAGCAGACTCAGCACGATCAGGAGAGCGCCGACGACGATGCTGGCGGTGCCAAAGGAAAGCGGCGTGTGGAAACTAATGCCCTGGTGCAGCACATCCCACGGACCAAGCCCCACATTCGCACGATAAGTCACAACATCTCCTACGGCAAAGATAAAAAGGCCCAGAGCTACGATCAGCAGGCGACCAATGATGGTCCAGGGGCGAGAAGGGCGTAAAGCAGTAAGTTGCATGAAAAGATAATCCTTGGTTTTTGTCTCTTATAGAAGAGGGTGTGTTCGCTATAGTGTAAGTATAGGGAGAAAATAGGAGACAGGCAACAGCCAATAT
Organism: Ktedonobacteraceae bacterium; assembly: GCA_013695595.1. Taxonomy (GTDB): domain Bacteria; phylum Chloroflexota; class Ktedonobacteria; order Ktedonobacterales; family Ktedonobacteraceae; genus JACDAE01. The sequence goes on from JACDAE010000551.1 coordinate 8,126, forward strand.
ACTCAAATTGCTCAATGCAGCCTTGTAAATGGCTCCCATGTCCTTTGAATTTGATACGGATATCGACACGATAGACCAGAATATCGAACCCTGTAGGGAAGCCATTCATTATTCCGTGTGGCACCAGAACCGATGGATCACATGAAACCGATGGGTCACAC
>JACDAE010000125.1 GCA_013695595.1 Ktedonobacteraceae bacterium
TAATCAGGTAGGGAAGCCATTTATTATTCCGTGGCAGACAACGGGCTGATGGAGCGTAATAGCCTGCCACGGAATAATAAATGGCTTCCCTACCTGATTAGCATTCTATCTTATTTGCGGTATTTTAGGTTTTTAGCGCATTGATGTAGGTGTATTCCTTCTTTGGGTGCCCTACGCAGGATTCAGAATCGCCTCTGGATACTTAAAATCATGGTAACGCATCAACCAGCACCCATAATTTAATCCCCCACCGACAGCGGGAAGCGCCATCCACTCGCCATCTTGCAAGCGTCCCTGACGTAGTGCCTCAACCAGAGCGGTAGCAATGCTTGCGTTGGAGAGATTGCCATAATTGCGGAAATTATCGACGAGCTTGTCCATCGTCGATGCGGGCCAACCGAAATCGTGGACGAGAAGTTCGCCCATACGGCGTGTGATGCGCGAATTGGCCTGATGAGGCACAATATGGGTGAGCTCCTCAGGTGCCAGTTCCGCCCGACGACAAAGAAGATCAACGCACTCGGCCATGGCACGAGGAGCCTCACGGAATACTTCTTTGCCATTCATCTTTGTGTATCCGACCAGATATTGTGAGAGTACCTGACTGAGTTCTTTGCCGCGCCCCTCCCGATAGAGCTGCTGCATCTTCATATCGACCTCAGCCATTTCGACCACATCTTTGCGCAACGGCGTCTGATAAATTAATGATGCAGATTTGCTAGCATCCGAGCCATTGATGAGATACGTCGTATCTTCATCACTCACTTCTAAAAGAAAGGCGGCAGCTCCTTCGCCAAAAAGCGAACTGGTCTTCCAATCCAGCACATTCATGATATTAGGTAGCAGGCCTTCAGCGGTAACAAGCAAAACCAGCTTTGCCGAGCGAGCTTCTAGAATCTCACTACAGATCTGAAATGCCTCAGTTTGACAGGCGCAGGCCCCCCTCAACATGGTTGCACGTATAGGGGGAAGCCCAAGTCGCAACTGGACCCAACCAGCAATAGTAGGAAAAGCATCGTTATCAGAGGAAGAAGCACCGATGATCGCGTCAATTTCGGAGACATCGCGTCCAGCACTGGCAAGCGCACGCTGAGCGGCAATGACCGCCATGTCAACCAGAGATTGATCTGGATCAGCATCAGGATCATCGATCAGGCCGGGAGCGTCTTCCCCTGCCATTTTGCGACAGAGTGCGAGGGTACTGGCGCGTACGTAGCGTGTTGACAGACCAGTGACGCGTTCCAGATCGTCGGATGAGCGTGGATCGCCCAGGCGTGTAGAAATATGAGCGAAGAACTCGTTTGTGATTGTGCCTTTGGGGGCATAGTTCCCCAGGCCAACAAGGCGCACATTTGCCTTCATAGCAGTCTGCGGCACGATAAACGAATAGTGGGGCCACTGACCTTCCGGGGTACCTGTCATTTAAAAAAACCTCCATCTGAGGATATATGTATTGCAATCATCAACAAGTATAGCATATCCAGGAAAGGCTGTGTTCTAATGAATAGAAAATAAAATGAGAGGGTAATCCATAGTGCGGATTACCCTCTGATCTAAAACACGGCCTTTTTTTACCAGCGGCTGTCGCGGCGGTCTCGGCCACCACTATCACGACGGTCTCGGCCACCGCCGTAACCACCACCATTGCCTCCACCATAACCACCACCACCACTGTAGTTGCTAGAGTCATCACGACGTGGTGGACGTGAAGCACGTTGAGTCTGGAAACAATCACTGCAATAGACGGGACGATCTTCGCGAGGAATAAAAGGGACGGTGGTTGGATGGCCACAGGTGGCGCAAATTGCATCATACTGCTCACCGCGTGGTGCTCGCGATCCGCTGTTTGGCTGCCCGCCTCTACGGAGCGCACGGCAGCCTGGGCATCGACTCGGGGTATTCGTTAATCCTTTGCTCGCATAGAATTCCTGCTCACCTGCTGTAAACGTGAAATCATTACCACAGTCACGACAAGTAAGGATGCGATCCCGGTAGCCCTCGTTGGACATCATAGGAGGTTTTTCCCCTTTTTGGTATCTTCGTTCCGCTTACATAATAGCTTTCAACCGATGAGAGTTCGTTCGCGCAAGAAATACCCTTTGCTACACCTGTAGAGACAGGAGGCTATCTCCTGGTGGTTATCAAGTAGTGAAATCCTAGCATCCGGATGCGGAACGAGACCTGGGCTTCAGAGATTACGTACTAGATGGGATACACATTCCCTCACCACAAACCCATTGTACCATATTATTCACCAAAAATGCAGTCCCTTTGAGTTCGAAGAGGACGTACCATCTGTACAAAATAGCGACAATTTCGCTCAATTTTCTCACACTGACTTATTTTCGCTTACTCGGTAGCTTTAGCAGCGTGGGGCCATTCACTAATCCTGAGATAGAACGAGGGGCGGTAGCGCGAGAAGTCGGAATGGTGCGTGCCGTCGGAAACTTCGCATATTCCAGGCGAATATTCCCTATCACAATCATATCGCCCATGAGCAAGAGTTGCGGCGTACGTAAAAGTTCTCCATTGACCTGTGTGCCATTACGGCTCCCCAGATCCTGCACATAATCTCCATCAGGTTGACGCAAAAACTGAACATGCCGCCGTGAGATAGAAGTATCATCGATCACGATATCGCTCTCAAGGCCACGCCCAACACTGATAACTGCACGGTCCAATACAAAGCTTTGCTCTGCCAGCACACCACTTCGAATAATAACGGCACCGCCGGGGTTCGTTGGTGGCAATTGTGGCATCCTATAATCAATTTCAGCCGTTTCATCGGAATGTACCTGCGTAGGAAATCCCTGCTCTGATGATGGCGTGCGCGGCAGTACCTCACTCCTACCAGTTAAGTTATCTAAAGATGAACGCCACAGATGGTGAGCAAGTGGATCACTATGCTCTGCCATCGCAAGTTGAGCATCGGCCAGAATAAAGCTAAAGCACTGTTCACCTATCTGAAGGAGATTACCAGCTTCGACCTGCATTGTACCCCGCATACGCTTTTCGTTCAGCAGAGTACCATTGAGGCTATCACAGTCAGTCAGGTAGACTTTCCCTTGATGATACACCAGCTCTGCATGATGGCGCGAAGCCATATCATCGTCAATCCAGATATCGCAATTCTCGTCACGTCCAAGCGTCGCTATCTGTCGTTTTAGCGCGAGACGCTGCCCCTGGAAGTTCCCATGGTGGTATTGCAACCATCCCCAGGGAGTCTCTTCGTCAAATATATAAGGAGAGGCCACGCCCTGTTGAAAGCGTGGGATTGCTAGTTTTGGGGCAGAATCTGACTTCTGAAGCGGAATATGCAGAGCTGTTGTTGTATCGCGAGGCAAGGTGAAGAGACTATACGTGGCAGTAACACCCAGTGGCAATCCCCAACCCCAGAGCGCCACATAGACCAGGGCCAGTTCAACTTCTGCCGCTGGTATCTGCCCCTGTTGAGGGCTAAAACGCAGGTTATACCAGAGGAGAGCCAACAAAAGCAGCAGAGCAGAGATCACGCAGATCATAATTGCCCCTGACAACTGCCTGGTTGTCCCACGTCGACGTACACTGGTAAAAAGCGCATTTGCAGCAATAGCAAACATACAACAGGCTAACCCGCTGTAACAACCAGCACTGAACAGGGTTGGAAAGTCTACTCCATTTATGGTCGTCTTCCTGCCTTTCATCTTCTTTATTAGAGCACTAGAACATTGGTCCTACATGGGCATCACGAGCAGTACTTACTACTATTACATCAATAAGTGTTCTTTTTTGCATATTTTGCTTATAGAGATTGTCTGCTGCGATATTTGCAGAATCAGCAGCGACATTATTATTCACATCAACGGTATCCCAATAAGCAAACTGTGTATTATTTCCATCGAGAGCCACACCCAGAAAAGCATGACCAGGAATTACAATGATCTCAGCATGTAACCCGATACGTTCAACTGCTGCTGCCATGAGTGTAGTCAACTCCACACACATTCCATTGCCCTGCTGTAAAACTTCAGCGGGTAGCTTAATATTTTCCAGTCCTGTGCTGTTTCCACCTCCACTTGCGCTATAAGGGACGGTAGATTGTACGTATTGCATATGATAATCCAGGCGTAGAGCATCGTAAATGGCATCTACCTGATCGATAACTTGCTGAGATGTCGCGTTGTTATAGCCAACCATTCCTGGCGGTGCGGGTGCTTGCTCATCAGGTAAATGTGTCACTGCATGTTTCAAAAGTTGTGCGATTGCCCGATCGTCGGGTGTTACCCATGCCGCAATCTGGAGGCGATTAGCTGGTATCCATTGCATTAACCAGCGCGAGTGCAATATGATTGGAATATCGTTAACATAATATTCCTGAGTATGGGTATTTTTAACTTGTACATGCAATGAGGTATTCTCTTCTTGTGTCAGATTATATAGAGCCTGATCCTGAAATGCTGGAATAAACGGAATAGCCTGCATAGTGGCGGTTGCATTCACCGTTTGTGTTTGCACCTGACTAAATTTATTGATTGAGACGCTCACGAGCAATGTCATCGGGCTACTACTGCTATAGAGGATAGTGAAGAGTGGAGACTGTTTCGCGACATAGGAGGGATAGAAGGCGCTAAATACTGCCTGCGGTGAACGTACGCAGACACGGACGGGTGACTGACCGCCACAATGTTCCTCATTTGCCAGACTACTTTGCTGATAACGCGAGTATGCTTGCATGCCATCGACGACGTAGAAAACCGAGAAGGTAGTCAATGCTGCAAGGGTGAGCAGAAACAGTACTTTTTTGCCCATTTGAATCAACTTTCGTGCGCGGCCTTTTTACTTATACTGCATACCAACAAGCATAACATCTGCTTATCGAGGGGGCAAATCAATGGGACTTCTGGGCAGGTATCTTTTTTTGAGATAATTACCACACTCTTCCATAGGTGATATACTCCATGATGGAACTTTTCTCCATACAGACTCATATATACAAAAACCTATCTATAATAGAGCAACAAAGAGGTGCTTTTTATGCAAAAATCTACGCTTGTAGCATGTATATTCGATGATGCTGATTCCGCACTAGACGCTATTCACGAACTACGAAGGTCAGGTTTCAGTGATGATCAACTCGGCTTAGTAGTACGCTATGATACAGATGAACAAGAACTTAATACACTGGCCAGAGAAATTATAAGTGGCCTGCTAGGAACTGCCAGCACATCTCTCCTTCTGGCTCTTGAAACGCACCGTGATGAACCTGGAACAAATACGAAAGCAGAACAATCACAGGAAAAACGCACGCCAGGGATTATTATCGGAGGCGTCATCGGTGGAACATTAGGGACCGTTGCTCTATTGCACCTCCCAGAGATCGGCCTGATCGTGACCGGCGGCATTCTAACCGCTATCCTGGGCGATGCAATTCAAGGAGGGTTTGCAGCCAACCTTCTGCATATGGGTATACCAGCACACCACGCACACCACTATGCACATATCTTTCAAGCTGGTTGTATTATTTTTATGATCAAAGCCGATGAGCAGCAACAAGAAATACAGGATATTCTGCACTATCATAGAGCACGCAACATCGAAGTACATTAACTCACACCCCCACCTGACTCTATGTTTGTAAGAGCAAAAAGAGATTTTAGAAGAGGTGGATGAGCGAAGAGCAGGCACGGAAATGGATAGAACAGATGTTGAAAGGAGTTAACACTGCCTCTTCCCTCCCACCACTTTGCGAGTATAACACAACTACATCGCAAAATCCACTATTTACTCTTACAATTTTTTCATGTTCCTTCTAATTCAAACGCGCCTCCAAAGATCCAAGTTGTTCCTTCAATTTGCGATTCTCCTCGCGTACTTCTTCGAGGTCATTGCGTAGTAATTTGATCTGCTCATCATTCTTTTCACTATTACTCAGCTTGTAAGCGGCAACACGCATCGAACGCTGGGCACCGGATCCCAACTCATAGTGAGCACTTTGCTCTAATGATGCAATCGCTCTCTTCTCACCCAGAGCGCTCAGAGCAGAAGCAGCCAGCGAGCGTAGTGGCTCCCATGTGTCATGTTCAACCGCGTCAATTAATGCCTGTACAGCTCTTTGGCGTGCTCCCTCACTGTAAAGGTAACGATTATGTCCTACAGCAAGCAATCCGGCAGCAGCACTACGCCGCAATAGAAGAGAATTAGAGGAGTTGCTCAGGTAACTGGCCATAACATCAACGATGCGGTCCTCGCCTGACTCACCCAGGCCGCTACATATACCACGCTCCACCACGTTCATCCAGGTCCGGCGTTCAGCAAGCAACGTTAAAAGAAAATCGACGCTACCCTCTCCGCGCACTCTGCCAAGAGCTTCTGCTGCATTAGCTTCGACGCGATAACTGGCATCACCCTGTTCGAGGAGTTGTTTCAGCGCCTGAGTCGAACGCTGTGCCAATTCTGCTTGCTGAGGGGCTTGAAATTTGCCCAACACACCTGCGATTACCAGACGTACACGCGGAAGTTGCTTCTCATCAAGCACCTGAAGTGCTTTGATAAGCACAGATTGTGCTTTCTCGCTACCAAAGGTACTCAATGCAGATGCAGCAGCCGCACGTACTCCCCAGAAAGAATCAGTATTGAGCGCCACAATGAGTGCCTCCATTCCCTCATCTTCTCCCTTCCCTGCCAGAGCATCCGCCGCTTCAATACGCCCTAAGACATCAGTATCGTGGGCCAACTGATACCGTAACATTTTTGCTGAACGCTCGAATTTCAATGTCTTGAGCAGCCAGCCATCAGGATCGAAGCGCACCATCACAGGTTCGCGCTCTAGAGGCAGATAAAAACTTTGCTCTACCTGCCCATCTTCACCCACGATGATACGCAAAGGAGTCGTACGTGTTCCATCCTCTCCCTCATCATCGGAATCCGGAACGGTAAACGCAAGATCAACCTGAGTAACGAAACAAGGGGTTAGCTCATCAACTTTTTGCGTCTGCTTGATTTTGATCTTTACCAATTTATGCTCACTATCCCATGCATAACTTACCTCGAACGCCGGATACCCTCCGCTGTAAACCCATTGTTGGAAGAAACGGCCCATACTGCGCCCGGAAACTTCTTCAAATGTGCGCTCAAGGTCAGCAGTGATAACCTCTTTCTCGCGATAACGTTCCAGGTAGGTTTTGACTGCACGCTTGAAAGTTGCCTCGCCCAGTTGATGGCGGAGCATGTGCAAAACCCAACCACCTTTGTTATACATATGCCTATCGAATAACTCAAAACCATGATCGTGATAGACATGATAGACAATCGGGCGACGATACTCACGATCCTCGCTCAGGTAGCCTTTTTTGAGAGTAAGCATCGACTGTTTGAAGTAGTCGGTACCCAGATCATGCTCATTCCACAACTCTTCAAAGTACGTTGCGAACCCTTCATTGAGCCAGCCATTCGGCCAGTCGCGGCACGTCACAAGATCACCAAACCACTGATGCGCCAGTTCATGGGCAACGACGGCTCTATACTCTTCTCCCATATCCAGGGACGCTTTCTGATCCAGTAGCAACGTAAACCCATGCGTTGTGCAGGTCGTGTGCTCCATCGCCCCTGTATAAACCTCAACAACCGTCTGGGCATACTTGTCATAGGGGTACTCAACGCCAGTATAGTCAGAGAAGAAGCGCATCATCGCAGGCGTTTTGCCCATATAGAGCGGCGCATCATCCTTGCGATCTTTCCGCACATAGTATGTAACTGGCTTGCCATTATAGCTATCTTCAATCACCGCAAAATCGCAGACAACAAGCGAGAGCAGGTACATAGCATGTGGAATATCGTGTCGCCAATGATGCGTCTTTGTCTTCCCGTGATCAATCACGCTCAAAAGATTTCCATTGGAGACCGTCAAAAACTGTGCTGGTACTGTGACAATCACCTCAGTTGTGGCGCGATCATTAGGAGCATCATGGCAGGGAAACCAGTTGCTATGATAACGCGGTTGCCCGAAGGTCCACGCCTGTGTTGGGCGCGTCGGGTCTTCTGGGGCTGGTTTTATAAAATGGAGGCCTGTACGCGGGTGCGCATCATACGTTACCCCGATTGTAAACTCTTCCCCAAATTGATAAGGACGATCCAGCGTTACAATCAACTGTTTCTCACTTGTATGATATTTCAGTTGTTTTCCATCGGGAAGAGTGACCAGGTGAATATTCAAAGCGATGGCATCAAAGGAAATCGTTTTGACCTGCTCATATAACGCGGAGAACGTTGTATACACTGTTCCGCTCACTGTCTCCTGCTCAAAATCGAGTTCAATCTCCAGCTTCACATGCTTGACATCAGCAGGGCGGTCAGGAGCATAATGGACCGTATCATCAGGGAGTTCAAATGAACGCGACTTTGGTATCTGTTGCCTCATCTGAGAGCCAGAGGAGCCCCCTGCACCATACTCTGCACCTAACATCAGAGCACTATAGCCATTACCCAATTCGAGAGCCTGCACACGATTACAATAAGACACTTTTGCCATCTCCTTCAACTCACACGAACACTTTCACAACACGGGCTGGTAAACCGCGCCCTACTGGTATATGTGGGCAAGCAACACAATCAAAACCGCGTTTACCACGCCCCCGTAGATCATACAGTATACGTTATCTTGTACCCTATCTTCTCTCTCTACCAAAAAGTATACTTGTTACTCCAATCAACCGCTCTTAATTAAGGATTGTCCTGGCAATTTTTGGTTTTACTCATCATAAAAAATTGGATAAAGCCAGCAGTCTTCCATTTCGGACCCATCCTTCGCTAAACTATGATGGTACACTATAGAAGAACCGGGTATCCCAACATTTTGACGCCGAATAGGAACACCATAGGGCCATTTTGGTTTCCCCAAGATCGGCTCCTGCTTAGTCAAGAGCACATATACACTACAACTCTTTCCCTTATATATCCTGACCTGAAGTCATGGAAAGGTTTTACTTATGTCCAGCGTTCTACAGAATTCACAGAAAACGCTCAGAAAAACAAACATGCGGCTCACATGGTGGCGAAAATGGTGGCGAGCAGGGCGCGTACTTCGACTGCTACTCTGGACAATATGGGCCATTTATCGTGAACGCCGCCGCGCCGTACACGCTCACACGCATGGCCAAGACGATGTACAGCCCAACACAGATGTTTTAGTCGAGGTTCTGACTGCCTTCCGCAAAACAGCTCTCGAACTAGGTGTTTTGATGATTAAACTGGGTCAATTTCTCAGCACACGTGCCGACCTGTTACCCGAACGGGCCCTTCTTGTCCTCAGTTCTTTACAGGATGAAGTGCCTCCCGAACCGTTTGATCATGTCATTTCTGTCATTGAGTCTGAGCTAGGCAAGCCAGTTGATCAAATTTTCACCCATCTCGAACGCAAATGTGTTGCCGCCGCCTCACTTGGTCAGGTTCACAAAGGCATCCTGGCAACAACTGGCGAAACGGTGGCAGTCAAAATTCAACGCCCTTATATTGATGAACTGGTACGTATGGATTTAAGCACATTGAAATTTGTGATCCGGATCATTAACCGTGTGTTCAATACAAGCGATTTTATCGATTTACCAGGTTTCTATCGCGAATTCAGGCGTACGACATATGAAGAGATTAACTACATTGGCGAGCTTGCGAATGCCAAACGTTTTAAGGAGATGTTCAGTAATGATCCCACCATCTATATTCCGCGTGTGCATGAGGAATATGTCTCACGCCGGGTGCTGGTTCTTGAGTGGATTGACGGCATTAAAATCAACGATTATCCTGCCCTTGATGCACTGCGCATTGATCGTTTAAAGGTTGCGTCTCGCACCGTAGAAGCGTATTTCCACCAGTTCTTCGACGAAGGTTTCTTTCATGCAGACCCTCATCCCGGCAATATCTTTGTTAAAAAGGGGTCGTTGCCCGATAATCCTATCATCACGTTTATCGATTTCGGTATGGTTGGGACCGTCTCCAAATCCATGAAACGTTCTTTAAAAGATATCTTCCTGGGCTTTCTCTTACGGGACTCGCATACTATTGTGCAGGCACTGGTACGCCTCGGTTTTATTGGTGAAGGTGCCAACCTGATTACCATTGAACGTGGTATGGCTTTAATGTTAGAGCAGTATTATGGTATGACGCTTGGGCAGATACGCGAGATGGATTACGCTGAGATCGCCCGTGATATAGAGCGGCTTTTGTATGATCAACCATTTCAGATTCCAGCGCAGTTCGCTTTCACCGGACGTGCAGTGAGCACGCTTGCTGGAGTTTCAACCGGACTCGCGCCAGACTTTAATTTCGTCGAAGTTGCTCTGCCCTACGGGCGCAAATTTCTTGGTCTGGATGCAGACGGTATCGGACAGACGGCACAGCAAATCCTGGGTCAGTTACTTGATGTAGGAAAAACATTGCTGACATTGCCTCACTCATTAGACCAACTCATTTCTAAAATCGATGCGGGGCAGCTCGAAGTTCAAGTTGGTGTTGGCTCATTAAGCAGGCGCTCCCTCAGACGGCGTAGAAGGGGTAATAACGATCTTGCTGCACCCAGGCAGCGCGGAAATGGCTTCTCGCTCGCGTTTGTCTTTGCGCTCTCTTTAGCGGGTGGGATCTACCTTCTCAACAACCTTCATCAGCCAATAGAGGGCTGGTTCTGTCTTGTCCTGGCCGCTCTAACAGTCCTGGCGCTGGTCTTCCGAGGATAATATATGCCCATGCGTAAAAGTGTGGAAACGCCCCACCTACCCGTAATACCACACATCTGGTAGGGACCCGGTTATACCGTATCCGCGCTTCATCGACCTGGAATCACCATTCAATAAATTGCGGACACGGTACAACCGGGTCCCTACCAGACTTTGTGCATTTCATGTTCTTGATGCATTGATATTGACGCTTTCTCAGACACGTCCATATTGCAATGTCTGTGAGGGTTTGCGCGCTTGCGTTTGGGGCGGTGCGGATTTTACATTCTCGTCCGGCGTCGCCTTCATGACGCTGGCGAATGAGAGACCCAGGCTACCCAGACAGATAAAACACATGATAATCATAATCACAGCAGCTAATGGATGAGAGAACAGAAACATTGCCAGGACATTCGTTTTCGGGAAACCAAGCAACTGGTTAAAGACCAGAGGACCATACGTCTCATTACTACCTAACTGCCCAGGAGGTGATGGGAGGATCGTGAACATATTGAAGAGGGTATAGCCGAAAATAGCTGATCCATAGCTCATATCGGTTATGCCAACAACGCGAAAGCACATCCAGGCAAACAGACCATCACAGGAAAGTGCACCACATGTTAAAAAAATCGCTGGGATAAACGTCTTAGGCCGGCTCGCTCCCGCCAGCAAAGAGTCAATAAAGCCAAATGCAAATCCTTCTATCTTTTTGCCAATTCCTCTAGGGAGCAATTTCAGCATCATGCTAATAAACTTGATAGCTTTAGGGCGGTTCCACGCCGTCAATAGGACAGTGAATATGACCCCTAGCAGAATACTACTCACAAATCCAAGAATGAGCCAGAGCACAAGGGACATGTGGATGCCGGGAATAAATGGCATGACGGCTAGCAGAAAAAGGGCAGGCATCAGGTCAAGCGCTTTGTCCATCGCCACGGTAGGCAGGGAGTGACTAATAGGCACACCATCGGTACGTTTGAGCAAAAACGTTTTGATCACTTCGCCACCCTGCACAGGCAGTAAGAAGTTCATAAAAACGGCGATCCAGAAAATGCGAACGGTCTTAAATGGGCTGATTGGTTTGATCGGACGTAGAAACAGGCTCCAACGTACACCTCGAATGCTGAAGGCAGCAATAAAGGCTACGGCGGCCCCTGCTGCGTACAGTAAACCCTGCGTCGTCGTCAGATGTTTCTGTAAGATAGAGACCGTGGAAGCAATATTAATAAATCTGGATACCAGGAACAAAAAGCCAATACCAACAAGCAAGCCAAGTACATAACGTACAATCATTTTACCTTGCGTTTTTTGCTTTTGTTTTGGTTGCCTCGTCGCTGGTAACAGAAGAGTTTCACCAAATAGTTCGGGAGGGAAACTACCACTTAATCCGCGCGATGGATTTCGTGCCACATTCCCTATTCCACCTGTCATCACACCTGTACCTGTTATAGGCATACTACTTTGTGGAGGATGCACCGCACGCATCATACCACTCAAGCGCATCAACTGTATCGTACTCATTGATCCGATATCAAGCTCATCCAGAGGGATATCAGCATCAGGATCACTATCTAAACCTGCATCCCACTCGTTCATTGGGTGTGGAGTAATAGTTGGCAGGACAGTTGTAGGCAGAGCAGCAACATCGGGCTCTTCCAGTCTTCCCTCTTGAGGGGGCTCCTTAGCACTTATAAATTGATGTTTAAAAAGTCTTGCAGGACGCTTCCCCATCTGCATATTGTTCTGGTCGGATTGTTGCATGCATACCTCGCAAAAATTACATTCCCCTATTCATATCATTATCGACGCATTATACTATAGAGTATTAACATTTATCGATTTTTGACTATCCATTAGTTCTAATGTAATAGCCATGAGGGTTATCTGGGGATTACTGGCCGTGGGATGTAAGATTTCAGGCTCTCCATCTCTTCTGCCTATCAAAATGATACTGAGAGACGCCCCTACGCCTTTTCTAGTACTTCTTCCTCTTTCTTACGATTATTATGATATTGCCGTCCTCGCCAGTCCACACCACGCTTTGTCAGCACACGCCAGGTTGACTCACCCAATATTCCTTCAAAGATTGCGCCCGCCAACGGATGCGTCAGCACATAGTATATCGGCACATTGAGTTGCTTGTTCAGCCAGACTCTATATGCTAACAAAGGGGTCAATTCCACGATGGTCGCTATATTCGCCTCTGTTTTGCTGATACCCTTGCTACCAGACCTTCTAGTCAACCATGCTAGCAACGGCAGGAGAAAGGGGATAACCGACATCTGAGGAAGACCCAATAACTCTAAGAGGACAAAAGGGATACCGCCACGACTTCCCAGGTAGGCATTTTTGCGCCACCCGCGCCAAGCATCATGCAACCCCTGATACATGCGCACATGAACGAGATCAACCCCATTGACAAAATGCAGGCGAAAACCGTTCTCTTTAACCACATGTGCCAGGTCACGATCATCAAGGAGCGTCCCCCGTAATTCAGGCCGCTCATACCCACCAATCTGCTCATAAACTTCGCGCCTGATGAGAATATATTGTCCATTGGCGACCGCTACTTTACTAAGCGGATCATTGACCAGGCGCGGTGGATACTGCATACTGATGCCCAGATACGCCATCGGCATCAGCACCTTGTCCCAAAAGCCTGGCAGATCCTGCGCCGAGCCAAGGGTAAACATATCAGTGTGCTCTTGTATGGCCTGGGTAAGCGAGGAACGAAGCGCATTGGGCGCGTGCCACGTATCGGCATCGGTAAAGAGAAACCACTCCCCACGCGCCTCCTGCGTGCCGCAATGAATAGCATGCGGCTTACCAGCCCACCCTTCGGGCAGATCACGTAGCTGTAAGACCCAGAGCCGCTTGCCATTGGGATGGGTAGCTGCCAGTTCATCTAGAATTTGTCCTGTTTTATCCGTCGAGCCATCATCCACCACAATAATTTCATAGTGACCATAATCCTGTTCCAATAAAGAGATCACACATTGACGAATATTGCGCTCTTCATCACGCGCTGGCACAATAATCGAGACCAGGGGTTCATCAGGAGAGTGAGAAGACGCCATGGGCGGCAATACCGTGACCTGATCATTTTTATCAGGAGCCGTACGCCACCACATTACCAGATAAAAACCAACTACCCCTATGACATGCGACCATAACAGGAAACGCGGCCAGGATTGCCACCAATAGCTTTTTTTCATAACTCTTCTTTATAACCTTTACTATGTTCTTAGTATTCTCTATTATAGCTGTTAACGGGTCGGGAAACAAACTGTACATTACTTAAACTCTCTCTCCAATCAACATTGTATAAGATTTATATTGCGAGCAAGGCAGAGGTGAGGTACAATCTGTCAGATAGAAGAAGCTTCTTATCTTCCTGCCATCCTTGCTATTAACTTCATAAATTGATAAAGAAGAACATATGCGAAAGAGACGATTACTGATTATAATACTGGCACTTATCGTGGGCAGCCTGGCATATCTCTGCTCTACGTTCATGCTGCCACTTCCAGAGGTCCAGGCTCATGCTTATGTCATTGGCTCTGATCCCATCGATGGCTCTACTATCCGGATCCTCCCATCGGTAATCCGTATCTTTTTTAACGCCCCAATCAGTTCCATAAGTACTGCCCACGCTTATGTAATTGAAAGCAACGGGATGGCTGATGTTAGCGCTTCCCCTGGCTATATTTCACGAACCAGCTCACTTGAGCTTGACATACCTCTTAAGGCGCCCAGTTCATTACCACAGGGTAGCTATGAGGTGCGTTGGACCGCTGTAGCAAACGATGATGGGCATACAACCTATGGACTGATTGGTTTCAATCTCGCTGTCTCCAGCAATGGCCTTTCAGGTACGCCCACGCTGGGTCCGAGTACCAGTAACTCGCTATCCGATATTCAGGCTCTTCATACCACCAGTATTTTAGCCATCATCTGGGAGTGGCTGGCACGTACTGCCCTGGCACTGTGGATCGGGATTCTGGTCATTGAGCGTTTCATGCTATCAGGCTCAGAACAGACAACCGCGCTGGTAGGTCGTATTAAGAGGCAGACATACTCTTTACAATGGCTCTGCCTGAACACGCTCTTTGCAGGTGAGCTGGTAACGCTCATTCTACGCTCAAGCAACCTGACTCAAGCATTTAATATAGCTCAGCAGATCGAGAATGGAAATAACTTCAGTCTGGCATCGCTACCACAATTGATCACGGGAACAAATTACGGCCATCTCTGGCTACTACGCATTGCTCTCATTGCTCTCGCAATGGGGTTGCTCTATTGGATGAGAAAACAGAAAAAGTCCCAGCCAGCTCCTGAACCAACACAGCGGATTACCGCCAACGTTGTTAATCGCACAGGTCCCTTGCAACGCATCACACAAGATCACGCTACCAGTACCATAGCCAGCATAGCCCAGGAGCGCCAGGAGATCGAACAGAGTACATCAGCCTCATCACGTGTGCAACGTCTTCTTTCTCTCTGGTTACTCTTAGCCGGATTGATCGTCCTGACACAGGCCATGTCAGGTGTCGCGGTCTTCCAGCTTCATATAAGTGCTATTGTGTTTGACTGGCTCTACCGGATTGTGCAAGGTGCCTGGTTTGGTGGGATGGCTTATCTGGCATATGTGGTATTTCCATTCCTACCAAGAGCCGAACTAGAACGCCGGGCCGAAACAGTCGCCCTCTTACTGGCACGCCTCGTCCCTTACTTGCTATCGTGCATTGGTATTACGTTGGTATGCGCACTCTTTTTCGCCGAAGCCACTCTCAGCACAGTCCAACAACTGCTCAATGATCCATATGGACGCGCCCTGCTGGTACAGCTTATTTTGATTGCGCTTGCGTTGCTTCTGACGATCATCGCACTTTTCATATTACGACCACGCTTCACCCATCAGGCACTCTTCCTGCCCGTTGTCAATGCAGACCTTCCCGCTCGCCGCACACGTCAATCGGCCCTGGAGCAGACCTGGAATCGCCTGAAACAGATCATGAATGTACAGGCATGGCTCGGAGCAGGCATACTCCTTTGTAGCTCATTCATCACCTTTTATGCGCCACCAATCGTCTTTCCCAACATCAATTACAGTAATCCATCAACATCGGCACCGGCAACCACTACTTCTATAGCACAAACGAAGCAAGTGAGTGACCTATCACTCACACTTCAGGTATTGCCAGGGAAAGTCAATACAAACAATACAATTATTCTTCTCATTGCAGATCGCTCAGGCACATCCATTACCAACGCAACAGTCATACTGGCTAGCAATATGCAGATCATGGACATGGGTACAACACACAAAACGCTGAAAAGTGGTAATCCAGTTTACGCAGCCACCTTTACGAAAAACCAGGCATTTACTATGGCCGGTGCGTGGCAACTCAGCGTCATTATTCAGCGTCCTGGACACCCTTCTTTACAAACAACCTTCCAGATCAATGTAACGTAATATTTTATTAAACATCGTTCCATATTACTTTGGCCTGTGAGCTTTTTGGGTAGGGG
>JACDAE010000129.1 GCA_013695595.1 Ktedonobacteraceae bacterium
TTCTGCATATGATGAAAAAGAATGGGATCGATCCCAGGAGTGTGTGTGAGATTGGTTGTGGGGCGGGTGAAATCCTCCGCATCATGCAGCAGCAGCTAGATTCCCAATGCACATTTGACGGTTATGATATTGCCCCAAAAGCTATTGAGATGGCCCGGACACGTGAAAATGAACATATGCACTTTCACCTGGGAGACTTTGTTCAAGATTCGGGCGATACTTCTTATGATCTTATCTTGATTGTAGACGTACTTGAACACTTTGAAAACTGCTTCCAACTCCTACGCGATATCAAACCCAGGAGCCGCTACAAAATCTTGCAGTTGCCACTAGACATCTCCGCTCTATCGGTCATTCTCAATGAACTGATTCAGTATCGTCATGCAACGGGTCATCTGCACTTTTTTACAAAAGATGTTGCACTAGAGATTTTGCGTGACGCTGGGTATACTGTCAAGGACGCTTTTTATCAACTGCGCCCCTTTGAGAATCCCTGGTCATGGCGACACGCACTTCGCCACCCCGGCAAAGCTCCGATTATGCTCTTAAAGCTCATCAGGCGCATTCTCTACCGCGTCCCTCGTCTCTTGCTCTTCGCAGTGCAGCCAGATCTTGCGGTCCGCTTGCTGGGCGGCTGGCGCTTACTGGTCCTGATCGAATAAGAAAAGTATTTCTCGCTTCACCCTTCATAGCTTATTGCTGACAGCCGATACAAGAGTAGTAGATGCGAAGAATAAACTTTTGAACCGGTTCTCCATTCGCATTCTAAAAGATCTGTAAGCTTCCTTTTTAGGAAATAAGAAAGGATATATGGTATGCGCTTTGCACTTTCTCTACTCAATGTTTTCTCTCAGCACAACCAGGATAACGCCGTCCCTCAAGATGTGCTTGAGCTGACCCAGGATGAACTTGATCAGGTTTCTGGTGGTCATGGTAAAGATTCTCATCATAATCACAAAAATCATCACCATCACCATCACAGTCAAGAGTCTTGCTACAACCCATGTAACAATTACTACTATTCCTCTTCCTACAACTGTTACACCTACTAAAACTCTCTTTGGCAGCTTGAAGCACGATGTCCATTCTAAATAGCGAATGGACATCGTGCTTCATTTGCATAGATGGTAACGGGCTGCAAGACTTAGAAGAGGCATTGCGAGAAGTTCTCGTTGCGAAAACACCATGGCTTGAAGCTGCAAAGGTAGAGGGCAAGCCAATTCCAACGCCACGATACAAGCCTGCAATCTACCAGGCTGCATCCTAGTAGAAGATCTCTCCATCCACCGCCACTCATCACTTGACAGAGCACAACGTCCATGCAACAATACGTTATCTACACATAGATAGAGTGCGTAGATTCACATTCCAGTTCGAGTATTTTCCTGACAACACAAGAAAAATAGTTCTTTTCCGATAGATCTAGACATTTGAATTGTTTTGCGCTACGGCCAACGTAGAAGATGCAGAGGTGTGAAGGAGCAACACTATGGCGGATAGACGAGACCATGGCAGCTATGAGCAGGTTATGGCAACCCTAAAAAATGAGCATGTACGCTCTGTCAACCTGGAGTTTACAGATGTTGTGGGTGTGGCGAAGTGCGTCACGGTTCCTGTGGACCAGTTTCCGGACTGCGTCAAACACGGTAGGTGGTTTGATGGGTCGGCGTTAGAGAATATTGCGCGCGTGGCAGAGAACGATATGTATCTGCACCCCGACCTCTCGACATTCACGCTTCTCCCTCATAAAGTGCGCCCCGTACAGGGTGCAGGGCCACGCCAGAGTGTAAGCGATCCATCAACTGATGGCGATATAGTGGCACGCGTCATCTGCGATGTACGGACTCCGGAGGGCGAGCGATTCGACGGTGATCCACGCGCCGCCCTGCTACGAGTGATCGAAGAGGCGCGCGAGATGGGCTTTAAGTATCAGGTGGCACCCGAACTAGAGTTTTTCCTGCTGCAATTCGAAAATGGCAAGCCGGTGCCGATCCGCGACGATTCTGGCAGTTACTTCGACCTCTCGACCAATTTCACCGTGACGATCCGTAGCCAGATGGTCTACGCACTACAACAGATGGGCATTAAGATAGAGGCCAGCCATCACGAGGTTGCCGCCGGTCAACACGAGATCGACTTCGAGATTGGGGACGCGCTGCATATCGCCGATAGCTTGATGACGGCAAAATATGTGATCAAGACGCTGGCAGCACAGGATGGGCTGTACGCAACCTTCCTGCCCAAGCCGTTTTACGGCATCAATGGCTCAGGCCTGCATATTCATCAGCAGTTGATCAATATAGAGAACGGCACGAATGCCTTTGTGGATGAGCATGGTGAGTATGGACTCTCCGATATTGGACGTTGCTTCATCGCCGGGCAGCTTGCACATGTACGAGCGATGTGCCCTATTCTCGCACCTCTGGTCAATTCGTATAAGCGTCTGGTGCGTGGATACGAGGCTCCAGTCATTGTCAACTGGGGACGAGTGAATCGGCAGGCGTTGATCCGTGTACCCCGACCACGTACTGATCTAAATGCTTCGATGCGCATCGAGCTACGCTGCTCCGATCCTAGCTGCAATCCACATCTGGCTCTGGCGGTTATGTTGCGCGCAGGACTGGACGGCATCCGGCGTAATCTCGCTCTCCCACCGGCGATGGACGAAAACATCTTCTTGCACGATGAAAACGAGCGCATGCGCCCGCGCGCTCGCCTCCTGCCCGCTACTTTGGGCGAGGCGCTGGACTTTATACGCGAGGACGTCCTGATACGCGAGGTGCTGGGCGATACTATCTACGAGGGTTTTGTCGATGCTAAGAGCATCGAGTGGACCGAGTATCTCCAACAAGTTCATACCTGGGAGATTGAACGCTATCTACCAAGCATCTAAACGTTCTCACGTATGTACGCCTTCATGATATCTGGTATTCATCCATGTTCTTTTGCACAAATTGTACAAAAGAACATGGATGAATACCAGATATCAT
>JACDAE010000557.1 GCA_013695595.1 Ktedonobacteraceae bacterium
CAAAACACGCACACTATCAACCCTTTTCGGCTCGCTTGCGAGCCATATCCGGAAGGAAAGAGAGAATTAAATAGCCCTGTCCTGCCTCTATTGTGTCTTCAAAACGGATGGATAGGCAGTCAATAAAAAAAGGTCACAACAAGCGGTTTTTCTCAGCATGTGAGAAGGTGAAACGATGTAAATGCTCTCATACATCTAAAGCACGCGAGAATCAATCTTCCTCTTGCACCAGAGGATCCAGTGTATCAGGAAGAGGAATGTTCAGACCTGCATACACATCATTGACGGCCAGTGAGAGATCAAGACAGGCCAAGCGAAAGGTCTCATGAGCACTGTAGGTTTGATACGCCCATGGCTCGCCAAGATTTCCCCGCCGATACATTTCTATCAATTGCATACGCGTATTGATGAGCAGATATTCCTGAACACTGGGATGATTGCGGTACCAGTTCAACTTCCTCCCACGGTCAATGGCTTCTGTACTCAGCGAAATCACTTCAACGATCAAACGCGGAGAAAAGAGGGTATCGTGCTCACCCTGGTGATCATTCTCATCACAGGA
Source organism: Ktedonobacteraceae bacterium (assembly GCA_013695595.1). Taxonomy (GTDB): domain Bacteria; phylum Chloroflexota; class Ktedonobacteria; order Ktedonobacterales; family Ktedonobacteraceae; genus JACDAE01. Next base: position 563 of record JACDAE010000557.1, read on the forward strand.
GACGGTAAGATCGGGATACACATATTGCCGTTTAGCGACCAGGACACGGATATCACTATTATAGGGAATGCACGGACCTCTGGTGCCCAGTACCTGAGCCAGGAGAAAAAAGAGATTGCCAGCTAGGCGGCTATGATTCACCGAACCACCTGACATGGCCACAGCCTCTCCGTCAAGGTATTCATATTTTGTGTCACTGGCACGATCAAACACAAGATATTGCTCTATCGTCATGTAGAGACGTTGTGGATTGGCAGCCATCACCGTATTCCTTACTCAAAATGGGTATGACCTTTGCAAAACAGGGTTCATTTCTTCATTATATCATGATTTCTCCAGTTCTATGAAAGCTGGTTAACCTCAGCGTATCGTGATGCAATGCGAGAGCCTTTCTCAAACAACGTGCTCTTTTTTCTTCGTCAAATGTTCTTTATTGTCTATCCATGGCTCAAAATGAAGAGGCGATTGGCAACAACGTCTGTATCGCTACAAACGCTTTTTCGTTGTGATACCTCTATCCTTTATAAGGAAAGGAGCTGAGCAACCAATATTTCTCTCAGTGACTCCCTAGCCGCCAGCCGTGTACCCTGAGCATATCCTATGACTATAGGATATGCTCAGGGTACACGGCTGGCGGCTAGGGGGTAATTGTTTGAGCTGAGATCCAGATATCCGCAGGTAGCACACTATTTAGTTGCGCCACACAGGGGAAGAAGAGCCAAGAAATCTTCTTCCTTTGTATCGGAGAAGACACCTGTAGTCATTTCTAGAGCATGCTTGAAGCCATTGGAGAGCGTCCTCCAAGCCCAAGGACAGAATCGTACTAACGGGTAAGATTTTCGTGAGGCAATGCGCCTTTCGACTGGGCAAGCATGTCGAGCAAGAAGTGTTGCACAATCTCCCCTAAACGGAAAATGTTCTCCGTTTTGCTTAACCGTTCCTCAAGACGATGTACATAAATCTCAGGTAGAAGATCCTGACGTCCAGGATGAGTTGATGGTTATTGACGTAAAATTGACCTTTCGGCTACACTCATACCATGAATAAGAAGTCATTCATAATTTTTTGCAATCACAAAAGAACATTTTTCAGCAATACTAGCAATAAGTATAAATTAATACATTTATTTATTGCGAGTAACGAAGAGAGCCGAAATCATGTTTAGACGTAAAACGCGCATTCTGGTAATAGAAGATGACAGAGAGATTACGCGTATACTACGAAGAAGCTTGGCGGCTCATGGGTACGAGGTCCTTATCGCACATAGTGGCGAGCAGGCTTTGGAGGTATTAGAGCAACAATCCCCCCATCTGCTTCTGCTTGATCTTGGCTTGCCAAATATGAGTGGATTAGACGTATGCAAACAGGTGCGAATACAGTCAAAGAGCCTTCCCATCATCGTTCTCTCCGTAAGAAATACGGAAAGTGAAAAGGTACAGGTCCTTGACCTGGGTGCTGATGATTATATTACAAAACCCTTTGGGATGGATGAGATTTTGGCTCGCATTCGTGTCGCCATGCGACGTACCTTCCTCTCCTCTCAAGAAATGGAGTCAATCCTCACTCTTGGCCCATTGCAGATCGACTTTGAGCACCAGACTGTCTCTCTCAACGGTCAGGCGATTAAGCTTACTCCCACAGAATACGATCTGCTGAAAATTCTGGTAGAGCAGCGTGGTAAGATTGTGACACAGTCAATGCTTCTTTCTCACGTATGGAGAAACGATCAAAAAAACAACCCTATCTTCTCCACGTCTTTGTGGGGCAACTGCGTCGTAAGATTGAACCGGACCCAGTTCATCCTCGTTTCTTAGAAACAATTATAGGCGTTGGCTATCGCTTTCAGCATAATGAGGGAGATGATGATGTCTCCTATTAACTGGTAGGATAGAGACATGCCTTGTTTTCAGATGGAGACACAAAAAGCAGCACCCCCTTAGAACAGAATTTGTTCTAAGGGGGTGCTGCTTCACATAGAAGAGGTGAAAATTGAGAAGCCTACTCGCTTCCGCCTACCCCTCCTGCAAGGGAGATGTCGGGAGTGCCATCAGGGGTATAGAACTCAGCATCTGGATTATAGCCGAGAGAACCCATTTCTGGGATATCCAGACCTTGGAGTTCGGTCTCCGCTGAGACGCGCAAGGCAAAGAATCGCTTGTAGAGCGTAAAGAAGATCCAGGAGATACCAAAGACGTAGACAAAGCAGACGACCGCGCCGATGATCTGTGCGACGAGCTGGCCGGGATCTCCAAAGAAGAGTCCCTTGACCTGCAAGCCTCCATAATTCGCCAGGCCATCGGCAAACAGACCGACCGAGAGTTGACCCCAACAGCCATTCACACCATGAACTGCGATGGCTCCAACCGGATCATCGATCTTAAAGACTTTCTCGATAACACCAGCAAAGAAGACAACGTTCACACCAGCGACCGCACCAATGATACAGGCAGCAAGGGGGCTGACATATCCACTGGGTGCGGTGATGGCAACCAGTCCAGCTAGCAGGCCATTCCCCATCATCCCAATATCAGGCTTCTTAGCGCCCGTCACCCAGGTATAGATCATTGAGGCGATCGAGCCAAAGGCTCCAGCCAGCATCGTATCCACCGCGACAAGACCAATACGCAGATTTCCGTTGGCAGCAGCACCCAGGGTACTGCCAGGATTAAAGCCAAACCAGCCAAACGCCAGGATGAAGCATCCAGTGAGCGCAAGAACCATGTTGTGACCAGGGATGGTGTTCGCGCTTCCATCACGGTTGAATTTCCCGAGGCGAGGTCCGATGACAATTGCACCAGCCAACGCGCACCAGCCACCAACCGCGTGCACAACACCGCTACCAGCGAAGTCGATATAGCCTTTGCCCAGCCCAATATTCCCAAGCTGTGAGAGCCAGCCACCACCCCAGGCCCAATTTCCAAAGACGGGATAGACGAGGGTGGAGACAAAGAGGGCATAGACACAAAAAGCTGACCATTTCCAGCGTTCTGCCATTGCCCCGGTAGGAATAGTCGCCGTTGTATCCATAAATACCATCTGGAACAAGAACATCACGGCAACCCCAACATCGTAGGTGCCATCGCTCAGGAAAAAGCCCTTGTAACCGATGAGTCCCCAGTTATGCCCTCCGATATTGACCGAGAGTTCATTGGTGAGCGCTCCCAGTCCTCCTAGATTAGGAACTCCAACCAGTCCAATACCACCGAACTGAAACGCAAAGCCTGCAATAAAATAGCCAAGCATTCCCAGGCCATAGACCATGAAGTTCATCGCCATTGTATGCCCAGCATTTTTTGCCCGGCACAGGCCCGTCTCCACGAGAGCAAAACCCGCTTGCATGAACATAACCAGATAGCCCGTCACAAGCGTCCAGGTGTAGTTAATGCCCAGGCGATTTTCATCAACCATTAAAGCCAGATTATAGGCAAACGGTTCACTTGTCTTGGCTTTATCCAGATCAGCCTGTGTCATTGGGGTGCCATTGGCGGAGACGCCTGTCAAATTCTTCTGATTGGCTGTGGTCAAGCCACTGGGATCAGGCCCTTCACCGCAAGCACTCATGATGAATAATGTGCCCATCAACAGCAGCGTCCCCAGGAGAATAGCAGGCAGACGCTTGCGCAGCCAGGAAGGCGTCTGAAGACGTTTGTACCATGGTGGCAGCACTTCTTCACTCAACGGCAGGAAGCGCTGGAAGAGGGGCATGACTTCTTCCTGGCGCGCAATGCTCACAAAAAGCCTCTGTGGAGCAAAACCATTGCGTGGCATGAGTGTGATGCGTGATCCGCGTACGTGCACGGATTTAAATTCATTCCACTTGCGAAACGTCACATTATTACATGCGACGCCCTCTAAGGTAAAATGATAGCTCATCGGGAGATTAACAATAGCAAGGGCAAGAAGAATAAATGCGATTTCGACGGGTGTCGAGAACCATCCTCCAATTGCGCTGAGCAATAAGAGAATACCAAGGGTGTACATGTTGAAGCGATGCATCAACATACGCTCGCGAAATGTGAGCGCGACACTCTGCACGGCTTTCCCTTGTGTTTTCACACCAAAGGGGAGACCAATGCGTACTAACATAAGGATGAAGAAACAACCGATTAACAGCCAGACCGACATAAGACCTTCCTTTCTTCTGATAAAGAAGAGAATATATAAGCTTAACTCGACGGCACGTTCTGGATGATACGTTCTCTTTTATGAGATCGAAAACGGGAAAAAAAGGTTCCCAGGCGACGTGGGTCGGGTGGCTCGCGAAGAATAAGGTTGTGGCTTTTGCCGCGTGCTTGAGTGAGAAACTGGCGGGCCATAGCGACAACATGCTCATTGGCACCATGAGGTCCCTTAAGTCCTTGCTCAAGCATGACGACGGAGCGAGGATAAAAACCTAAGCGGTAGTAATATTCTGCATATTTTATATGAACCAACAGGTTCGCTGGTTCATCGTGGAGAGCCTGGTCTAATTCTTTTTGTGCACCATCAAGATCATAGTTTTTCAACAACTCGATGGCCAGATAGGCACGTGCGGCAACATATGTTGGATCGATGCGCAATGCCGTTTCAAGCGCATTGCGTGTCTCTTCACGCAGCCCCTGCTCTAAATATGCCTGGGCCTGGGCAAAATATCCCTGGGGACGTTCTGGTTCGTTCTCGGTAGCATTTTGAAAGCGGATGAGCGCACCATGTGGATCGCTCCGCCGCAAACAGGCATACCCTTTTTCAAGGAGTTCAGTGTACATAGCTCTCCTTTGCAGGTAGGGAACCCAATATCAAGATTGGATGACCTCTCCTATATCCTCAGGTATCGCTTCGATTGACAACGGCTTTACCATCGGTGTTGGGGGTTGGAAAATATACAATAATTTCAGCAATAATGGCGTAATCAAGGTGGTAATCAGTGCAATAAGAACAACAACAGAAAAGATCGATTGATTGATAAGTTTCGCTTGCAAGCCAATCGTCCCGGTTATCAGGGCAACCTCACCACGTGATATCATCCCAACGCCAACTGTCAGGGACTCACGGGGATTGAAGTTACACAAAAACGCTCCAAAACCGCAACCTACTACTTTGCTTACAACCGCAATGGCGACAAAGACGATCAATAGCGTCAGCGGAATAAATGAAATGCTCTGGAAGTTGGATTGGATACCAACATAGACAAAAAAGAGGGGCACAAATAAAGAATATCCCATTTTTGAGAGTCCATCGTGCACCCATTCGCGCATTTCAGTGCGACTCACGAGAATACCAGCAATATAGGCTCCAGTGATAGCGGCAACATTGCCAAGCGACTGGGCAGACCAGGCATAGAGCAAGACTAGTGCCAGTATCACGCCGATACGTGCTTCGAGTGCAAGCATTTTAGGAAGCCACTTAGAGAGAATAGGAAATCCAAAGTGACCCACCACGTAGGCAATCGGAAAATAAATGACCATTTTTAGGATCGCCCAACTTGGGTTCTGGCCCAGGGTAAAAGCAAGAACGATCGAAAGGACGATTAACCCGAGGACATCATCGATGACGGCTGCACCAAGGATCGTGGTTCCTTCCTTTGTTTTCAACTTCCCTAGATCTTTGAGCGTTTGCGCGGAAATACCGACACTGGTTGCGGTCAAAACCGTCCCAAGAAAGAGGCTCACAGGGAGCGAATATCCAAGCGAGAGTGCAAATGCGCCACCAGCGAAAAAAGGTAGGATGACACCAAAGGATGCAGACGTAAAAGCGGCCTTCCCTACCTGGCGCATCTGCTGCATATCGGTCTCCAGACCTGCGATAAACATCAGGAGGATGACGCCTATATTTGCAAAGGTATCAAGAATAGCATTTGGTTGAACCCACCCCAACAGTGTTGGACCAGCAATGACACCAACCAGTAGTTGTCCTAGAACAGCCGGCATATGGATACGGTTACACAGCCACCCTGCAGATTTGGCCGCAATAAGAAGACACGCAAGCAAAATAAGAAATGTGGTAGGCATCGTCAAATAACTCCGTATCGACCGCATAGACTTTTCTAAGTGACTGTTGTGGCATATAGATATTCACTGACATAGTGAAAAAGAGGATCATCATTGACATACCTGCCTTCTCCATTGGCTCCTGTAACAAGTATAGAGAGATTGTTTCCTCAGGAGTAGAGGTATTTTGACTTAAGTTTCCGGCAATGCTTTGTGCAAATTGCACAAAGC
>JACDAE010000183.1 GCA_013695595.1 Ktedonobacteraceae bacterium
CTCTGAGCCAGCGGCGCTCACAGCCGCGTATGCTGGAGCAACCAGGCTGCTCATTATCAGCACCTATGTAGCCGGAAAAAGTGTCGAACTTCATAAGGCAGCAATAACAGCCGCATGGGAAGCAGGAGTCAAACATATCGTCTATACTTCGACTCCAAACGCCGATCCGGACAACTCCAATCCTCTTCTTGCTGATCATGGACAAACCGAGGTCGCACTGGCAGCCTCTGGCAGCCTCTGGCATCTCATGGACAGCGTTACGCAATAGTTTTTACACCGAGTTCCTCAAAGATTTCATCAATCTCCTGCTCGTCAAAGGGGATTTGCTCATTCCAGAAGGTTCGGCCAGGCAGGGCTGGATCTCTCGTGAGGATTGCGCACGTGCCGCCGTCGGTGCACTCACAGGCAAACTGGCAATCACGGGACCAGTCGATGTCACCGGACCAGAGGATCTCAGCTTCGCGGATCTGGCAGCACGCCTTTCCAGCCTCTCCGATCACCAGATAACAGCTCACACCCTCCCAGATCAAGAAATCATCGCCAGACTCATCGCAAAAGGCATCCCAGAGGGTGCAGCAAGATCCACCGTGAGACTGATAAGCTGGATAGCTCATGAAGAGACAGCAGCCCCAACAGATATAGTAGAGCGAGCCAGCGGCATCAGGCCTGCCTCGGTGGACACCATCTTGCGCACACTGGTCATCACCTGAAGCAAAATCCGCATGCAGAAGCGCATGGGATTAAAAAACATGCATTGTTTCCCAAAGTCTTTGAAGAGATTCTGCGCTATTGTTCCTCTCAATAACCATTTGCAGATAGGGAATAAGTTCCTTGTCGGACGTGTTTATATAGGTGTATGACATCAAAAAGAAATTGCATTGCTTCTGTGGGGAACGGTTCCTTCGAGCATCAATGGGTAAGGATGTTCACGCAGGAGTAAAAACACATGAGACTATATGTTGGGGGACTTCCCTATCAAACAAACGAGCAGGATCTGGCGGACCTTTTCGCACAGATCGGACAGGTCGCCGAAGCTGTCGTCATCACGGATCGTGAGACCGGACGCAGCAAAGGATTTGGCTTTGTCGACATGAGCAATACTGAGGAAGGTCAATCCGCCATCCATCAGTTGAACGGAACACTTCTCGGAAATCGCACGATTACTGTCAACGAGGCGCGTGAGCGTCAGGCGGCAGGAAGCAGAGGATTTCAGAGTAGAGACCGTTATGCAGGCAGCGAACGCTACTAATTCCCTCTATAAGGGAGCATGAAGCGCTTAGATCACAAAGAAGGCTAGCCAATAGGCTAACCTTCTTTTTTGTACTTTTTTTCAGCAAGTGGGCGACCTGGACTCACACGGGAAGCGCTTTGACCATGCGTTCGACCTGCTTGACATGCTGGCGCTCATGGCTAGCCAGCCACTGCCCATAGAACAGCACGGTCCGCCGGAGTACCTTTCCCGCTCCAGTCACGGTCGCCGCACGTGACCAGCCTTCAGGAGGCAATGGTGCCAGGACCGCCAGGAGATCGGCACGCTGCATGGCAAAAGAGCGTAGGGAAGGCTGGAATTCCAGTTCGAGATAGTTCGTCTTCTTAATCCAGGTGCGAGGATTGATGGCCCGCAGCGTCGGCATGTCCTCAGCGATCATCGTCATCATACAATTCCCCCAGACATCAGCACATGCACGGAGGTGAGCAAGCACATCGTTTATGGACCACCCATCAGGCCCGCCGGGAGGAGTATGCAATTGGGATGGTGCCAGATCGGCGATAAGCGCGGCGATGCGCTGCGGATTTTCTGTAAGCAGGGGCATTACCTGCTCAATCGTGAGTAAGTTGCTGGGCATATGACGGCATCCTTTTTTCTTTTCTCACAATGTAGCACAAAAAGCGGTGAGAAGATGTCCTGATCTGGCCTTTTTATAGGCTTGACAGCCTATGCACATCCATGCTACGCTATGCGCCGAACTCACTTTGTAGTTCACAAGGTGGTCAACACTCTGTCCGTGTACAGTGATTTATGGCCTGACTTGCTCGTTTGTTTGGATGCTATATGTGTAGCATTCCATATCGTTCATCAGAAAGGAGAAAAGAATTTATGAGAGAAAAGAAAAGGATCAGCATAAGTGATAACAATCAATATAGGTATTGTGGCGCATGTAGACGCCGGAAAAACACGCCTGACCGAACGCATCTTATATGAAACACACGTCATCGACGCAATTGGCCGGGTAGATAAAGGCACAACCCAGACCGATTCGTTGGACCTCGAAAAGAGAAGAGGCATCACAATCAAGGCCTCCGTGGTCTCTTTCTTCGTCAACTCCCTGAAAATTAATCTAATCGATACCCCCGGACATGCAGACTTCCTCGCTGAAGTCGAGCGTTCCCTCAGCGTCCTTGATGGCGCAATCCTGCTGATCTCTGCTGTAGAAGGCATTCAGGCGCAGACCAAAACATTGCTCATGGCCCTCCTGAAACTGCGCATCCCGACCATCATCTTCATCAACAAAATAGATCGCAGCGGCGCTCAATCCGATGAACTGCTTCAACGCATCAAGCAAAAACTCACCACACAGATCATCCCCCTCTATCAAATCAAGCACATCGGAACAAAGGATGCTTCTATCATCCAGAACCAGTTGCACGATCCAGCATTCCTACAGGCATGTATCGAGCAGCTCACCCTTTACGATGAGCAGTTGCTGGCATCTTATGTCGAAGGTGAGACCATTACCGAAGAACAGATACGCACGGCCCTTATGCTGCAAGTCAGGCAAGCAAACCTCTCGCCGATCTTCTTTGGTTCGGCTATTACCGGCATCGGAGTCAAAGAGCTACTCGCCGACCTCGGCAACTACTTTCCCTCTACAACCTGCCTGGCAGAGGCTCCATTATCGGGCGTCGTCTTTAAGCTGATGCAGCAAACAACGGGTGAAAAAGTTGCCACCGTCAGAGTATTTTCGGGCAACCTGCGTATGAGAACCACGGTGACCCTGCACAGGAGGAAACCCGATGGCGCAATCGAGATGTACACGGGCAAATTGGCGGAACAGCGAGCGGCCTACGAACAACCTGTCCTGCACAACGATATATTCCTTGTCACAGGCACAGTCCCCGTGGAAACGTCGGAGGCATTCAGAAGAGAACTACCCTCTTTTACGGAGGGTGAGGGCGTTTTTCTGACTCAATCTGGCGGATTTCACAAGATAGAAGGGACGTTTCCTACAAGAAGGCGCATGGATCACAATCCGCTCAACCGGAAGGAATACTTGCTCCATATCCAGCGTGTATGTTGAAGTTCAGGATAAGGAAGAAAATAGCTTTATGTATGTTCAATTAAGACGCTCCTGGCAACGCCTGACCACTTCGCTCGTACAGCCGCTCAAGCGCTACTGGCGGCTATTGGCGCACTATCTGCGCCCCCAGTGGTTGTGGATGGTCCTGCTGACCATAATCATGTGCGGTACCATCTGTATGCAGGTCATTACACCACTTGTGGCAAGTCACTTCATCGATCAGGCTACCTCTGGTGGAGATCTGCGCGGTCTAAGTATTCTGGCACTTCTGACCATAGGGCTGGCCCTGGTGGGACAAGGTCTGGCGGTCGCCGAAACCTACGTGGCCGAAAACGTAAGTTGGATAGCCACCAATGCGTTGCGTACCGACCTCATTGCCCACCTGTTGCGGCTGGATGCCACATTTCACACGGCCCATACGCCGGGCGAGTTGATCGAGCGTGTGGATGGCGATATTGGCACTATGGCTCGCTTCTTCTCGCGGTTCGTCGTCTATGTGCTCGGCAATGGCCTCTTGCTTGTAGGCGTGCTCGGACTACTTTATCATGTAGACTGGCAAGTTGGCCTGGGAATGAGTGTGTTTGTAGTGCTGGCCTTGATTGCAATGCTACGCATCCGTGCCGTCGCCACTCCCTCCTGGGCAGCGGAACGTCAGGCCAACGCCGATTTCTTTGGCTTCCTGGGCGAATACCTGGCTGGTCTGCAAGATATTCGCTCCAGTGGGGCGGGTGCGTTTGTGCTGCGTCGCTGCGCCGAGATCATGCGGTCATGGCTAACAATAACACGCAAGGCACGGATGTGGGGCTACGTCATGAGTGCGACCAGTCTGGGGCTGTTTGCGCTCGGCACGGCAACCGCATTTGCCTTGAGTGCCATGCAGTTCAAAGCTGGCACGCTGACCATCGGCACGATCTATCTGATCTTTCAATGTACCGAGATGCTGAGCCAGCCGACCGAGCAGATTCGCAACGAAGTACAGGAACTACAACAGGCAGACGCCAGCATGGCTCGTGTCGAGGCACTCCTGAGCACGAAGCCGCGCGTACTCGATGGTCCAGGCGTTGCGCTCCCTCCAGGCCCTTTAGCAATAGAACTGGATAGCGTCTCATTCGGCTATGCGGAAGATACCCCGATCCTGCGCGACATCAGTGTGTCACTTGCGCCTGGCCGCGTGCTAGGTATAGTGGGGCGCACAGGTAGTGGTAAAACGACGCTGACGCGGCTCCTCCTGCGCTTCTATGATCCATCAAGAGGGGTCGTGCGCCTGGGGGGCGTGGACCTGCGGTCGACTCGCCTTGTGGAGGTACGAGCACGCATCGGTCTGGTCACTCAGGAGGTGAATCTCTTCCATGCCAGCGTGCGCGACAACCTGACTCTCTTCGACGATGACGTACCAGATGAGCGCATAAGCGCCGTAATTGCCACCCTTGGCCTGAATGATTGGTTACAAGAAATGCCACAGGGACTGGGCACTCTGCTTTTATCCGGTGGCGGTGGACTCTCCGCTGGACAGGCACAGGTGCTGGCCTGTGCACGCGTCCTGTTGCGCGCTCCCGATCTGGTGATCCTTGATGAAGCATCCTCGCGCCTGGACCCGGCCACAGACCATCTGGTGCAGACCGCATTGAGCCAACTACTCGCTGGTCGGACTGGCATCATCGTAGCGCATCGGCTGACGACCCTCGCATACGCCGACGACATTCTGGTTCTGGAGGATGGACAGGTACGTGAATATGGGTCGCGCCTGACTCTGGCTGCCGATCCTACCTCTCGCTTTGCAAAATTGCTGAGTGCTGAAATTGCGGAGGTCATCCGATGAAGCAATTCCCAACCTGGCGCTATCTCATGAAAATGGCCCGTTACAAGCTCTGGCTCTACCTGCTCCACGCAACATTATGGGGCACATTCAACATGTCAGCGCTCCTGGCAGGGCTCATTGCCCGTGCCTTCTTCGATACGCTCACTGGACAGGCGCACTTACCCATAGGCACAACAGGACTGATCGTATTAATGATCGTGCTTGCAGTAGGCCGCGTAGCCTTATTTCTTACCGCTGGCTCTGTCGAAATCATCATGCGGTTCACGATGAGCGGACTGGTGCGCCGCAACCTGCTACGTCATATCCTCAAGCGACCGGGCGCATATGCACTGCCCTACTCGATAGGAGAGACGATCAGCCGCTTTCGCGACGATGCCTATCAGGCTGAGGATGGCGTGGATTGGTCCGACGAGATCACGGTACAGGGCCTGTTCGCCTTGGTAGCGTTTCTGATCCTTCTACATATCGATGCCAGCATGACCTTGATCACTATCTTACCCCTCGTAGTGGTAGCGGTAATAGCGCGCTGGGCGAGTTCCGCACTGGCACGCTACCGTGCCGCAAGCAGTCAGGCCAGCAGCCAGGTCACCGGAGCCATCGGCGATATCCTGGCGTCGGTGCAGACATTGCAAGCTGCCGGTGCCGAAGAACGGGTCGTAGCACGCTTCCGACGCCTGAACGAGCAGCGCCGCACAGCCATGCTGGCCGATCGCCTGGCGACGCAAGCATTGGACGCCATCACGACCAATGCGGTAAGTGTGGGCACGGGGCTGATTATGCTATTGGCCGCTGGCAAACTGCGCGGTGGCAGCCTGACCGTAGGCGATTTTGCCCTGTTCGTCTCATACATGAGCTTCATCGCCGACTTCACCGCCGGACTTGGTCAATTCCTCGCCCATTATCAGCAGACCGGCGTTGCGTTCGCACGTATGGGCGTCTTGTTGGGTAATACTCCCCTTAACGAACTGGTGGAACACACCCCACTCTACCTGCGCGGACCCCTACCAGATGTACCACCGCCAACGCGTAACACGGTCAATCAATTAATGCTTATAGAGGCGCAAGGGCTAACCTATCACCACCCAGAATCTGGACGCGGCATCACAGAGGTGGCTCTGAGCTTACCACGTGGCACCCTGACGGTTGTAACAGGGCGCATTGGTGCAGGCAAAACCACGCTATTGCAAACACTGCTGGGTTTGCTGCCACGGGAAGCGGGCGAGATCCAGTGGAACGGCGAGAGGGTGGATGATGCCGGCACTTTTTTCGTACCACCCCGTGCAGCCTACACGGCCCAGGTGCCACGCCTGTTCAGCGAGACGCTCAAACAGAACATCCTCCTGGGACTACCCGATGATTCCGCGACCCTGGACGCTGCGGTACGCGGTGCCGTTCTGGAGCACGACTTGCAGGGACTGGAAGCCGGATTGGAGACGCCCGTGGGCACCCGTGGCGTCAAGCTCTCAGGTGGGCAGGTACAACGCACAGCGGCTGCACGCATGCTGGTACGCAATGCCGAACTGCTGGTGATCGATGACCTGTCCAGCGCACTAGATGTCGAGACCGAACAGACCCTCTGGGAACGCATCTTCGCGCATGAAGATACAACCTGCCTGCTCGTCACGCACCGACGTGCCGCCCTGCAACGCGCCGATCACATCATCGTCCTCAAAGATGGCAGGGTCGATGCGCAAGGCACACTAGACGAACTGCTAGCGACCAATGAAGAGATGGGAAGGTTATGGCGTGGCGACTACGGGAATGGGCAGGCATAAATTTGGCAGGGTGGTATGATCAGATATACCACCCGGATTTTATATTGGATAGAAAGGACACAATGAAAATTCGACCGTTCCAGATCGAAAGATTTTTCGCTCGCTACGAATTCAACGCTCCATATCTTCTCTCAAGCTCCGACTGTGAAGCCCTTACGATCCAGGGCCTGCTCAGTATGGAGGAAGGAGCCGCTGAGCAATTTCAACAGCACTGGCTGGGATATACAGAATCGCAAGGGTCGCCAGAGCTGCGACAGGCCATTACAACGCAATACCAATCGATCAGCATAGAGCAGATACTCGTCCATGCCGGGGCTGAAGAAGCGATCTTCACCTTTATGAATGCCGTATTGGAGAAAAACGACCACATTATTGTCCACTTCCCCTGCTATCAATCGCTCTTTGAGATCGCCAATGCCATCGGATGCGAGGTAACCTTGTGGGAAACCCATGCAGAAGATGGCTGGGAACTTGACCTTGAAAGCCTACAACACAGCATCAAAGCCAATACCAGAGCAATTATCGTTAACTGCCCACATAATCCGACCGGCTATCTGATGAGCAAAGCAAAGCAGCAGCAGATCATCGAGATCGCCAGAGAGCATCAATGCATCATCTTCTCAGATGAGGTCTATCGTGGCCTGGAGCAGAACCAGGATGAGACGCTGCCAGCAGCCTGCGACCTCTACGAACACGCCGTCTCGCTCGGCGTTATGTCGAAAACATTTGGTCTGCCAGGGCTACGCATCGGCTGGATTGCCACCCGCGATCCGCAGATCTACGCATCCATGGCCGCTTTCAAAGATTACCTCACCATCTGCAATAGCGCACCCAGTGAATTTCTAGCCACAGTGGCCCTGCACAATGCATCGACAATCATTGCACGCAACAAGGCTATTATCGAGGAAAATATGCGCCTGCTTACTACATTCTTCGCCGCCTACTCCCATTTGTTCAGTTGGGTCGCGCCCAGAGCCGGTTCCATCGCCTTCCCCCGCATACAATTTGAGCAAGACATTGAGCACTTCTGTACCGACCTGGTACAAAAACAGGGCGTGTTATTGCTTCCCGGCACCTGTTACAACTTCGGGCACCAGCATTTCCGAATTGGTTTTGGTCGCAAAAACATGCCTGAGTGTCTGATGCGATTAGAAGACTATATCAAAGTCGTAAAAGGCTCGTATAGTTGGTTCGGCGGAGAGCGCATAGCCGGTGAGGACCACGACAAAATCGATCAACTCATAGGTTCCCATGCGGGCGCGAGCAACGCGGACGCGCCCCTGGACGACAGTAAGGATGCCCCGTTTGGCTCAACGCCTGAGCAAAGGCTGCGATTTCTCCCATCCAACTTGGTGTTGATGGTCGCGACTCTGGGGTGGTCTGGACGGTGACGGTAGAAAGCGTCATACTGGGAAGGTATCCTCCTTTTGAGAAAAGATTTGTTCGTTTTTCTCTTTAGAGGAGACATGTTTTTTCATCTTCCCGCCAGTCTCTCTTGCTCAGCTATAAAGCCTGTCCAAATGACTGCTTCTTGCCTGTTAGACTTAGCACAGCGAGCCAATCAGCTATTCAAAGAGAGGGATGACGGGCTTCGCCAAAAGTTATTGGAATACGTACTTTCAAACATTGAGTTAAAAGACAAAATGAGTTAGCTGCCTTAAGCCCCAACAGTGCCTGTCTTAACTTCTCCGGCTCGCTCATAATTGGCGAAAATCACACCATTTGGCGTAACCAAACTGTCTGTTAATGTAAAGGCTGCAGGAATAGTGCCCTCACTAAACAAACGCTTGCCGTTGCCGAGCGTGACGGGGAAAGTCTTCAACCACAGCTCATCAACCAGATCATGTTTGAGTAGTGTCTGGATCAGGTTGCCGCTGCCGTGAACTTGGATATCAGAGCCTTCTGAATTCTTGAGCTTTTTGATGTCATCAACGCTTTTAAGAAAAACTGAGTTTTTCCAATCTGATTTGTCCATGGTATTACTCATAACATATTTTGTGACGTCATTGATGCCTGGCCAAATGTCTGCATGTGTAGGCCAGAAAGAAGCAAAAAATTCGAAGGTTTTTCTACCCAAAAGAAGATCTGCAGACTTCATGTGTTTTTCCATGAACTCACCAGCCGCTTCGTCAGCTTCGTAAAAATACGGTGCACTCCAACCGCCATATTTGAAGCCGTCGGAAGTGTCTTCATCAGGCATACCAGGTGCTTGCATGACGCCATCAAGCGTGAGGAACGTGAGGACGATAATTTTTCTCATAAAAAGCACTCCTTATCAATTGTTGGGTGATGGGAGAAAGGCGATGCCGCCAGGTCTCTCCTCTGGATCTCGTGTTCATGTGTGAAGACAAAGCTCTGCGCGTTTCTTCTCTGCTCGGCTCCACATGACGAACGTTCCTCGCTTTCGGAGCATAGCATGAGGGCACGAAGAAAACTTCTCCGATCTTGCTCTCTTCTAAAAGAGACGACTTGAGCAGAGGTCTGGATGCGGACCGAGGTATCGGCGATATCGTTCATAGGTACCTCGCTTCCGGGCGATGCGATGGTGTTCTTGCTCACCACCGAGAGCGTGTTTCTGGGAATGCCCTCTCCTCTGTACTGATTGGCAGCCCGGACACCATTCGTCAACGCATAGCTGACTACGAAGCTGCTGGTGTGCAAGAATTGAGGATCATTTTCCCAGATGTCCCCCAGTTGAACTCGATCCGCCGCTTTGCCAGCGAATTCATCACATCATAACGAAGAAATTTGTGACGGCTGGTGAAACTGTCTGAGGCACTTCAACCAGCCATTTTGAGTCTTATTGCAGGAATGGTGGGCAGAGTTGTTGCTTGGATCTCCAAAAGGAACAACAGAAATCCACAGCCGCACTTGAACGAGGCGTGGCTGCATTCGCTCCCTATGCTGATCGCATTGCGCTGGACACCATCAACTGTGCTGTCGTCCTCACGAAGCATAATAGCAATATGCCCGGTCGAGGTTATAATGGATTTGGCGGCATCCCTGGCTACCTCATGGTCACACTCAGCCTGGCCGACGGCTACACGCTGCCCCGCGTAGGGTCAGCATCGGTTCACGAACTCAACCACAACGTGCGTTTCAAGATCGTCCCTTTCCTGCCCATGCATATCACGGTCGCCGATTACATCATCGCCGAAGGTCTGGCGGAAGCATTCGCAGCCGAGCTCTTTGGAGAGGATCTGGTTGGCTACATGGTCAGTGATTTGAGCGAGGAGGAACTGGCCACGGCCCGGAGCGTCATTAGCGGCGCACTTGAAGTTAGCGGCTTCAATGCGGTGCGCGGCTATATCTTCGGCGATACTATTGCTGCATCTGGGGAATTGCCCAAAGCTGGCGTTCCTGATTTTGCTGGATACGCCATCGGCTATCGTATTGTCCAGCACTATCTCCAGCGCACAGGCAGATCCGCCGTAGAAGCCACCTTCCTCCCCTCTCAGGAGATTATCACGAAGTCTGGTTTTTTCGAGTAGAAAGCGAGAAGAGCGCAGATGGCGATCATTTTTCGCGAAAAATGGCATCTCAAAAACGGGGCCTTGCAAATACTAGTATTTGTCGGCAGGTCATGCTACAATACGGGAACGCCCGCTTGCGGGTTTGCAAAATATTATGTCGCGTTAGCAAAATAGCATCACGAATACGTTATCAAACGTCAATGGGCATCTATCTACGCGTAAACAAACGCACATATGTGGCTCCACGAGATAATGAATGGCACCCCTACACCATTGATGGTCACATTAACGTATTCGCACATTTCACATTTATCACCTATGGTGTAGGAGTGCCATTCATTATCCCGTGTTGCCACACACACACGCAGTCAATTCATATAATATATTTGCACATTTCACACGATCTCGCCTATGGTGTAGGGGCGCCATTCATTATCCCGTGTGGCCACACATCCCGTGTTCCCTCCCCAACATACACAGGCCCACAAAAATTACAGAATAGGAGCACGACACCATGTTACACGAAATTATCAAATGGGTGGCACGCACAGCGGTGACCTGACCGAAGCTTCCGAAGGCGCAAGCGAGTTTATCGATATTGACCTGAACAAAGTCAAAGGAACCTATCTCATCCCACAGGTGAATATCTATGCAGGTGAATATTTCACCCAGGTTGAGTCCTGTTTCTTCGGATTTATGTCGCGCACAGAGCAGCAGCGCGGCAAGCCATTTGAGGCGGCTACAGTACGCATGAAATCGGATCTGCGGGGTGAGGGTCGCGTGGCCTTGCCGCTGGTCTTTATGCGCGATGAACATGGTCAGTGGTCGGCAAAGTGGCTTCATCTGTACCTCAAAGGGCACCCACGATTCAATCGGGTCGAGGCAAACCATGCTACAGCAGGGGTGCTGGCACGCTCCATCGTCGATCATCGCTATCTCAATCTCGACTATCTGATTGGCCTCATGCGCGAAAAGGCTGCGGCGTTCTCCTGGTCTACTGCACAGGAAAATTTCACGACCCCTGTGACCTTTATCGGCCTGCAAGCGCCCGAAGATCTCGCACTGGAAGACGCCACCTTTTATACATTGCTCAATTTACAGGGGCTGATCCCGTCTTAACGATGCTGGAAGAAGAGCGTATAGTATGGGTGAAGGCTATAGATAGGCTTCCTTCTAACTTCGTCAATTCTAGTCTATCTGCTCTCCTTCACCCCACAATAAACTCACGCTTAGATGCGTGCACTGCCCACATTATTTAAGGCTTCGATCTCCACAGCACTGAGCGTCAATTCTGCCGCACCGATCAGCTCACGCACCTGCGCAACCGACGTGGCACTCGCAATAGGAGATGTGATGCCAGGGCGGGCTATCAGCCAGGCCAGAGCAACCTGCGAAGGTGTTGCATTATGCGCCTGCGCGATGCTTTCAACCGCTTTTAGAGTGCTGAAGCCCCGCTCATTCATATACTTGCTCTTCACACCCTGGGCACGGGCCGTCTGGGGCAATACCTGGCCCGGTTGATACTTACCGGAGAGGAAGCCACTGGCAAGCGAGGAATAAGGAATAACGCCAACCTCTTGCGCACGGATGAGCGGCTCTAATGCTTGTTCGTAGTCCTGGCGTTCGACCAGATTATAGAATGGCTGTATACTTTCGTAGCGTGCATATCCATGCTGCTCGCTGACGCGCAACGCCTCGGCAAGACGTGGTGCGGTGTAGTTGGAGGCACCAATGGCCCGTACTTTCCCCTGGCGCACCAGTTCATCGAAGGTCTGCAAGGTCTCTTCAAGTGGCATATTCGGATCGTCACGATGGGACTGGTAGAGGTCAATATAATCGGTCTGCAAGCGCTTTAAAGAATCCTCAACGGATGCCAGAATATGCTGACGCGAGAGGCCTTCTTTCCCTGATCCCATGCGGCTTCCAACCTTCGTTGCCAGGATCACCTGGTCACGATTGCCGCGTGCCTTGAACCAGCGCCCAAGAACGGCCTCCGACTCGCCACCCACATGCCCCGGAACCCAGGTTGAATAAACATCAGCGGTATCAATACTATTGCCGCCCGCCTCAAGATAAGCATCCAGCACGGCAAATGATGTGGCATCATCGATCGTCCAGCCAAAAACATTACCCCCCAGAAAGAGAGGCGTAACTTCTAAATGAGAATGGCCCAGTTTCCTTCGTTGCATAAAAAAACACCCTTTCACATTGTTCACCTGGAGAGGGAATCCCCTCTCAATAGAAGGAAACAATCGTCCGGTGAGCCTGCATTCCTTTTATCTCAGGCTAAACGCCCTGTTAACTTCTTGAGTTGCTCTAACAGGGTCACATACTCCTCAAACTCAATCCCATAACGACAACTGACCTTCATAGGCACATCTGCTGCACGCTCATGCAGAGCACGACCCGCTTGCGTGAGCGAGATGTCCACAACACGCTCATCCTGAGTACGACGTTGTCTCTTAATAAAGCCCGTGCTCTCCAGGCGCTTCAGTAGCGGCGAGAGCGTGCCAGAATCAAGATGCAACGTGCGCCCAATCTCTTTGACAGAACATATTTCGCGATCCCACAAAACAATCATGACCAGATACTGCGGATAGGTCAGCCCCAACTCATCCAACAATGGTCGATACACATCCATCGCCGCACGCGAGGCTGCATAAAGCGCGAAACAAAGCATGTCATCAATCTTGCCCCTGCCCGGCTCCTGCACATTCATACTACCAGCATCGGGTCCATCTTCCTGCCGTGATGAAATTGTCATCGAAAACTCCTCTCCCTCTCTTGCACCTGCACAATCAACTAGAATACAATTTTATAGCACACAATTAAATGGTTGTCAAGGGAAATACAAAGAAGTCCACCCTTGACAAATACCTTCTGGACCTGCTATAACATTGATAGAAATTAAATTTTGCAAAATTTAATTTCTATCAATGTTATCTGCCTTACTTCACGAAAAAACCATGCAGCTTATGACAAAATAAGCTTGCATTGACTAAGAAAAAAGAAAAGGAGTACTATATGAAAGTTCTTTATACAGCGGAGGGGACAGTTCATGGTGGACGCGATGGCGAGGCTCGCTCTTCGGATGGCAAGCTGGTGGTGAAACTCAGTCCTCCCAAAGAGATGGGTGGATCAGGCGAGGGCACCAACCCTGAGCAACTCTTCGCCATCGGGTATGC
>JACDAE010000238.1 GCA_013695595.1 Ktedonobacteraceae bacterium
CGTGTAAACGCATCCAAAATGATAGAAACCCGGTCCAATCGGGTTTCTATCATTTTGGATGCGTTTACACGTGTCGATGTAATTATCTACCGACGCTTCACAATAACATCCACTTTTCCCCCTGGTCGCAATGCCAGGTTATGTGCAGGATCTGGTTCAACCGTTTGACCAGGCACAAGATCGAAGATAACACGCTGAGCAATAGTTGCAATGAGTAGTTGCCCTTCCATTAACGCTAAGTGGTTACCAATACAGACGCGTGGTCCAGCTCCAAAGGGAAGATACGCGTAGCGCGGAAGTTGTTTTTCACGTTCAAGCGTAAAGCGTTCAGGATCGAATTGGTCAGGTGCGGGAAAGTACTCTGGTATACGGTGAAGCGTATAGGGACTGAGGAAAATCGCTGTTCCCTCTGGAAGTTGGTAACCATCGATCTCTATTGCATGTAACGTTTCGCGAATAATAGCAGCTGCGGGTGGATAGAGGCGCATCGTCTCCTTAAAAACCTGTAAACAATAGGGCAAGTGTGGCAGATCCGCGAATGTTGGTGTACGCCCCTGAAGAACTCCATCAACCTCTTCCCGTACCTTCTGATAGGTGGTAGGATGCTGGCAAAGAAAGTACTATGCCCAGGCGAGGGCTGCCTCCGTCGTTTCATGTCCGGCCCCAAATAAGGTGATACATTCATCCATGACCTGCCGATCACTCATTTTCTCGCCATTGTCTCCCCGTGTTTGCAGCAAGATTGAGAGAAAGTCATTGCGCTCAATTGTACTGGAGCGCCGCTCATCAATCATCTGCTGGATGCGGCTTTCTACCTGTTGTACCGCTTTACGCGTACGATTATTATGTGGTGTAGGCCAGTTCAGAGGGGGAGAATAAAGCGAGGTCAACACTTGAACGGTATGTTCAAAACCAATTGCCATCGCAGCCCCAAGCTCATCCGTCTCGGAAAAGACATCAGTATCGAAAAGAATTTTACCAATGATACTCATTGTAAGGCTAATCATCTGTTGATTAAGATCAATGCGCTCGTCATTGTGCCATGGTTGCTGAATTTGTTCGCCATAATGCCCGATTGTGTCAGCATAACTACTGATGTGGCGTGGTTGGAAGGGAGGTGAGAGCAGCTTCCGTTGTTGATGATGAAAATCGCCTTCGCTACTGAAAAGGCCATTATTCCCACCCATGGCTTTATGCATAATTTGCCCCTTATCAAAGTCAGAGGCGTGATCAACGAGAACGTATTGGATGTACTCTGGCCTATTTAGCATAACCATGCGCACTGGTCCGATACGGAAGCTGCAAACGTCGCTCTTCTGTGCGATGCGTTCGAAGAGTTGTAGACGCTCCTTCATAAAAGCCGGTAGACTTCCAACAAGAGGGAATTCGGAAATGTGTGGAATCTTTTTTGCTGCCTTGCTTTGAGTCATCGTAGGGCTGCCCTCCCCCATTGAAGATTTTCTTCAATAGTACATAATCTCATTTATGATCATCTCAACGTCTTCTGATGTCAGAAAATCCAGGTATCTTCTTATTTTAATGATAGGTCTGTGTGTCAATGCTTCTTGCGCCATTAAAACAATTTGGATTGAGTCTTATAATTATATTAGGTGTGGAGTTGCTTATATAGTAACCTTTATGCCATACGTCTCTAGTGTAGATTGACATCCGGTTGGGAGGATGGAAGGAGAAGATTATGACATCGATGAATCAGGGTAATACCAATCGACCAGCAGTAGCTGGCCCGGCAAACGCAACGAATATGCTACATCGCCAGCTACCCGGTGCTGGTGCAGCAGTTGGTATGGTTCCTAAGTTTGTACCAACGCTGAATGAGGATGACGCAATTTCGCAGGCCCGTTTGCTGAAAGCACTGGCTGATCCAACGCGTTTGCGTATTCTGAGTTTGCTCAGTCGCCATGAAGGGGAGGTGTGTGTTTTTGAGATTGTAGAAAGCTTTACATTGGAGCAACCAACCATTTCTCATCATCTGCGCATCTTGCGCGATGCTGGTCTGGTAGATTGCCGTAAAAAGGGTCTCTGGGCCTATTACTACGTGCGTCGGGAAGCTTTGGGACGTGCACGTGATGTTATTGAAGGTCTCGCGTGATTGCGATTATGGATCTGACATCTGTTGGCATCTATGCCACTTTAAGTGCATACTTCCCTTGATTCCGGTGCATCTTCGCCACCTACTCGTCTCCGATCCCTCTTTGAGAGAATTACAGTAAGAGGGATCGGAGACATCTGATCCTTCCAGATCATCAATCGTGTTTCGTACTTTCCCTCATTTTTTAGAAATATGTTCAAAAACCCCTTGACAAATTGGGCAAAATCCTGTATCTTATTGCACGTACAAGAGTATACAAATGTACCCGTAGCTCAGTGGATAGAGCGACAGATTGCGGATCTGTAGGCCGGAGGTTCGATCCCTCTCGGGTACGCCCATCGTCGTCAGCTTATTTAGTCTGGCGACGTTTTTATTATAATCTTTCTTCAACGGTGAAGATCGTTATGATATTGGCGACAATATCTACAATGCTCTGCCGCATACACTATTTGGCGTTGTCTACGCTAGCTCTATTTTCTACCATATTATCATGTTTTGCAGTATATCTTTTATTCCTCGGAAAGTAGAACACACATGGGTAAGAAAGCAGTAGTATTATTATCTGGTGGACTGGATTCCGCTACCACTCTGGCGCTCGCTCACCACGATGGATTTGCCCTGAACACCATTTCATTCGACTATGGCCAACGTCACCAGCGTGAGGTTGATGCCGCTGCATCTCTGGCTCGCTATTATCATGTGGAAAAGCAGCAGCGCGTGACCATCGATTTACGCTCATTTGGTGCCAGCGCCCTGACTTCTGATATCCCCGTTCCTCACAGTCGTAGTGTTGAGGAAATGTCATATGATATTCCCGTCACCTATGTGCCTGCACGCAATACCGTGTTCCTTTCGTTTGCTCTCGCATACGCCGAGGTAAACGGTGCCGATGATATCTTTCTTGGCATCAACGCCATCGATTATAGCGGCTATCCCGATTGCCGCCCTGAATATTTAGCTGCATATGAGCAGATGGCGAACCTTGCTACCAAAGCCTCCACGCAGGATGGACGCACCTTCCATTTTCATGCACCTCTCATTTCTATGAACAAAGCACAGATCATTCGCACTGGTATCGAGTTACGCGTGCCCTATGAACTGACCTGGAGCTGTTATGAGGGCGACAAACTGGCCTGTGGCACCTGCGATAGCTGTCTCTTACGCCTCAATGGCTTTGCCGAAGTTGGGCGCAAGGATCCTATAAAATATCGATGAGGAGATCTGGCGTACGAGTGGTGGCAAGCACACCCCCCTACGCCATTGGGGACACAATGTTCTCTCCATTCGGTCCCTACCGTATTACATGAAACAAGCATAAACACTCCCCCTCAGCTTTCTCTACGACTTTTGCCCTATGGAACCGCTTTTTTGTTGACACTCTTTCCTTGTGCAAACTACACTTGTTTTGGTAGTCACGCACGTTTCTAGAATTTCCTGAAATGCCTTTTTATGGATATTGCTTGTAGCGTAAAGAGAGACCTGTAAGGAGCTTGTGGTGATAAATAATCCCGGACCACAACTTGGCAATTATCGTCTTCTTCAAAAACTCGGTAGTGGAGGATTCGCCGATGTCTACCTGGGTGAACATATTCAAGGAGGGGGCTATCTCTATGCATTCCGTTTACCCCCTGGCTAGACTCTCTCTCAACAAAAGCGTCGTTTGATGGCGCGCGCGGGCTTATTCCACTTCGTTGCATTGCGCCCCTACATGGATTTGGAGCATCTCTTGCCCGTCTTGAATGAAATGCTTTCCATGATGTGGGGGCGCGATGGAGCGAAGCGCAATAAGCCTGGAGGCTGCTTTCAAGAGGTTAGATTCCGTTCATAGGCAGATAGCGCCGGAACTCTGGTCGTGCTCCCTGATAATCATCTTTTGCTTGCTCGGCAAAGATCACCGTTTTGATATTGCCGCGTACTGTGAAGTCGGCGACAACGCGCATCCAACGTGGTGCCAGTAACTCAACCAGCTCGTCAAGGATGGTGTTCGTTACAGACTCATGACTGATCTGGCGGTTCCGATACTGGTTAATATATAGCTTCAGGCTCTTTAACTCGACAACCGTCTGATCGGGCACATAGTCGATAATAATCGTTGCAAAATCTGGGAAACCCGATCGTGGACAGAGGCAGGTAAATTCTGGGACCTCCATATGTGTGATATAATCTCGTCCCGGTGCTGGATTAGGCCACGCCTCCAGCTTACTCGCTGCAATCTCTTCTAGTCCGTAGGTGTTTCCTGTGCGCTGTTGTTCGTCCATTGTGGGTAATATTCTCCATGCTAATTGTGTAAAAATCTTGCAAGTAATTTCTCGTTAATCGAGCGTATCGTATCATATTACGATACCTCTATGCCAGAATGGTTAGCAATCATAAACATGATATGACCTGACCTCTACCAGCTTGCATGCTTGCTTTACCCATATCTTTCTAGCCTCTTTTTCATCCTTTGCGTGTTCCTCACCCTTTTTAAAATTGCATTCTGTCCGATAACTAGTGGGAGAGAACCAATATATATATTAATGAAAGAGAAAAATAATAATGAGTCGACAAGAAAAATATACGAATGAAGTTCGCCAGACACTGGCATTTGCGCGCGAAGAGGCCCGCCGTTTGCGTTTCAGATTAGTCAATACCGAACACCTGCTGCTCGGCCTCCTCAAATTGAAAGATCCTCTTATTGAAGACATTTTTGTATCTCTCCACACCAGTAACGAGCGTATCTCCCAGGCTATGGATTTCGTCGTAGGTCGTAGCAACAAAGCTATTTTAAGCGAACCAGCACTCCATCCCGCCACGCGTACTGTGCTAGGATACGCCGCAGAGGAAGCTGCCGCCGTTCCAACTGAACTGATCCGTATTGAGCATCTCTTGCTTGCCATTCTGCGTGAGCAAGATGGTATTGCAACCGGTGTGCTGGGCAGTTTTGCGGTCACCCTGGAGAGCGTGCGCGAAGTGTTGGCGAGCCTGAAGAGCGGTGGTACCGATGATCTGAATGCTTCTCTTAAGCACCGCATACGTTATGATGCAACTCCTGTGTTGAATTCGGTCAGTCGTGATCTGACGAAGGCAGCCCTGGATGGCGAGATTGATCCTATGATTGGGCGCGAAGCTGAGTTGGAACGTACCATGCAGATCCTATCGCGTCGCTCGAAAAATAATCCGGTTCTGATTGGACCTGCCGGTGTGGGAAAGACCGCGATCGCTGAAGGGTTGGCGGTACGCATTATCGAGGGGAGAGTCCCCGAAAATCTGCTCTCGTATCGCGTCGTTGCTCTAGATGTTGCCTCGCTTACCGCCGGGACCAAATTTCGTGGCGATTTTGAAGAGCGCCTGAAAATGATCATGCAGGAAGTTGTTGGGAGACCTGGACTTATTATCTTTATCGATGAAATTCATACCCTACTGACCAATGGTGGCGCTGAGGGTTCAATAGATACTGCAAACCTGTTTAAGCCTATGCTGGCACGCGGCGAATTCCAATGTATCGGCGCAACAACGCTCGATGAATATCGCCGCATCATTGAGGGTGATGCCGCCCTGGAGCGCCGTTTCCAGCCAGTGCAGGTCGCGGAAACAGATTTTGAGGAAACGCTGGCAATCTTGCGAGGACTGCGTTCCCGTTACGCCGATTTTCATCGTGTATCTATCAGCGATGAAGCTCTGGTCGCTGCTGTACAGCTTTCCTCGCGCTACATCCAGCACCGCTTTCAGCCAGATAAAGCGATCGATGCGCTCGATGAAGCGGCGGCGCGCGTCCATGTACAAAATTCAGCTATTCCCGACGCAATCTTGCAGCGGCGTGATGAAATTGTCATCATTCAACGTGAGAAAGAGCACGCAATCGCATATCGTGATTTTCCAAATGCCGCTCGTTTGCTGAGGCGTGAACGTCAATTGCAGCAGGAGCTATGGCAGGCTGAACAGGATAGAAACAATGCTCTGAAACGTGATGCTATTGTTGATGAGCAAGACATTGCCGATGTGGTTGCACTCCAGACGGGCATTCCAGTACAGCGTGTCGCCTCCCCAGAAGCTATGCACCTTTTGAACCTTGAGCAGGAATTGCATCAGCGTATCATCGGGCAAGACGAAGCCGTCCAGGCGGTCGCAAAGGCCGTGCGCCGTTCACGTGTCAATATCAGGGATAGCCATCGTCCCATTGGCTCTTTCCTCTTCGTTGGCCCAACGGGCGTTGGCAAGACAGCCCTTGCCCATACGCTGGCTGCCAGCCTCTTTGGTGACGAAAATGCGCTTTTGAAGCTAGACATGTCAGAATTTATGGAGTCCCATTCTACTGCTCGCCTGACCGGTTCACCCGCTGGATATATCGGCCATGATCAGGCTGGTCAACTTACAGAGGCCGTGCGGCGGCGACCATACAGTATCGTTCTTTTTGATGAGATTGAGAAGGCGCATCCAAAAGTTTTCGATCTGCTGTTACAGATATTAGAGGAAGGCCGACTCACCGATGCACGCGGTCAGGTCGTCGATTTCAGACACACCATCATCATCCTGACCTCGAACGAGGGAACCTCTTCTATGCCATCTGAAGCGATGGGTTTCGCGTTCGGTCAGAAAAATGAGGAAGCATTTCGGCACAGCACGCACGAGAATATCCGTGCACATGTAATGTCAGCCGTCCAGGAATTATTCAGACCTGAACTCTTCAATCGCATAGATGATATCGTGTTTTTCCATCCACTGGATATCAGGCATCTGCATGAAATTGCCAATCTCATGATCGTCCAGCTTCAGCAACGCCTGTCTGCCCTATCGATTACCTCACAGGTTACTGATGAGGCTCGTTCTTTCCTGGTAAAAGCTGGCTACAATCCAGCCGACGGAGCCAGGCCATTGCGCCGTACCATTCAGTCTCTGCTCGAAGATATGCTTGCCGAAGCGCTCTTACGCGGCACATTAATCCCTGGAGATTCCATCATCGTTGATCTACACGACAATGAACTCTATATATCCTCCCAGGAAGCGACCGTAGCCGCTGTAACCGCTGTAAGCAAGCATAATCAGGAAGCTGCCTGAACATATGAAAGCAAGTATTGATACCATATTCTTTGCCTATAAAAACAATCTGCTACAATTAAGCTGTTCAATCGTAAATAATTATAGAAGAGATAATGTTATCAATCTTGCTTTGCCCATGTTTTATCCTTACTCCGGATGGAGGTGCTGATATGACAGAGTATCTTTTGCTCTGGCTCAGTGTGTGTGTGTTTATTGTTATTGGAATTCTTACAAATGTGTTGTTTTTCAGGTCAGTCCACAAAAGGTTAAGGCGCAGCGATCGCCTCGATCGTACGTTGTTTCAAGCTAATCGTTAGTTATAAGGGGTCCACGTTCACGCCGCCTGGTGAGAACGTGGACCCCTGCATATAATGTGATCAGAACAGCGCACTTAACTCTTTAACCTTATTCTCCTTATTCCATCTTTGCCGAAGCTTCTCATAGATATCGTATGCCTCATTGTAGCGTAACTGGTTGCCCGTTATCAGCGACGAACGAACAGCAGCCTCTACATAATGACAACTCTGATCCCTCTCCCCTAATTTGTAGGAAGCCGTAGCCTGGCGTACCGTCAATTCAATACGGTCAGGAATGAGGGTTTTGGGAAGCTCTTTATCCATCTGGTCAAAATTTTCCCATGCCTGTTGGGGATAGTCGAGGTTCAAATACATAATCCCCTCATGGCCTAAGAGTGAACTGTGATTGAAATGTGTATAGGAGAAGGCTGGATCCTCTTCATAGTGCTCTGGGAACGTCTTATAGGCCAGTTCCAGGTGTCGCTGTGCCTCCAGTTCATTACCAAGACAACTATGGGTCTCACTTAATCCAATGTGCGTGCGCCCCTGGAGAAGTGCCGACGCTTTCTGACTATGCTGTGCGGCCTGTTCGTAGGCACGCAGCCGTTGCTGAGGACGTTTCAAATAAAAGTACACCAGTGCCTGACGAATCAAAGAGGCCGTCTGAAGATGTGGATCTTGCACCTGATTTGCAAATGCAAGGGCCTGTGTGGCGCAATTTGCAGACGTGCCGAAATTCTGGTATTGCGAGGCAAGTAGTGAAGCCAATTGATAGCCCTGAGAAGCCAGGTTCGTGGCTCGTCTCTGGTAATATGATGGCTCCTTAGCCAGTTTCGTTAGTTGTGTAAGGTAAGCTGGTAAGGTCTGGTTGACCTCATCGAGTCCACCTTCAAAGTAGAGTCGCCATGCTAGAGGAATACTAGCTTCACATAACGATATAATTTCTGCCGGGTGAAGTAATTTCGAGGATCCACCTTGTCCTAATCCAAACACCCCGACAGGCGCTCCAAGCAGAGTTGTGATCGCCCGTCGGCGTGATAGTTGTTCTTTCAGCATATCTTCTTCCCTTCCATCTTCCTCATTATGTAGTTGTCCACTCCGCTCAAACCTTCTTTCTGTCTGCGCAGCAGAAGGTTTGCAGAGGGAGTGCTGGGCGATTGTTATAGTGTTGTGTGTCTCTTCTATTGGGGGTGTCGGTAGAACTGGCAGGAGAGTTGAGTCCGTGACCGGCTCTGCTTTCTCACGTGCCTGGAGTTTTGAGCGTCGTTTGGCGATGAGTGCCTGTGCAAAGCCAAGCTCTTCGGGCGACATATTAAATGCTCTACATACCATATCGAGCGTACTCAATTGGGGAACCTGTAATCCTCTTTCCCATCTATTAAAAGTATTGACGCTGACGCCAACCTTTTCGCTTGCCACATTAACGCTCCAGCGTTTATGCATACGTGCAGCTTCTAGTTGTTCATTTGGTATTGCCATGTATCCTCACAAAATCCTACTTCTAACAACCTATCCACAGGGCTACCTGACCCAAACATATCCTTTGCCATACTCTTGTAGAGAACACCTCAGGCCAGCGCATCTTTGACGCTTGCATGCTAATTTTAGTGTTCTCAAGGCAGAATTCAATTATACAAAGGAAACAAGCACTAAATATGAAGGAATTCATATTTACTCATTCAAGATAAATACATTGTAAAAGGTAATGTACTACAATGTCAATAGATTTATGGAAAAAATGATAGAAAGAGAAATAGCGAGATATATACCAACATGATGTTACATAAATAAAATTTTAGTGATGCTTTGAGAGAATCAGGGATCGAAACGAGCTAGGAATAGCATGAAAAGCGAGTTATAACAGAAGTGTGGATTGTTGTTTGGTAGATAGGAGGGATTTCGATGTATCAGCGAAGTGAGGTTAAGCGTTTACGAGAACAGATTGCCACGGAATGTCAGGCAATGAATCAGGCTCTCTATGGGTTTGCATCTGGTGCGGCTGCCCACAATTTTATCGTTGCCCGTTTGCAGCGCGTCGATATCTGCTGGCATCAGCTAGAGGTGCACGTTGGCGAACAAGAGGCGACTCGCATATTGTGTGAATTGTATGATGAGGCTATGCACTAATCCATGTCCAACACCGTGAACGTGTGCCTTGCTTTCTGATATGACACACGTTCACGGTGTCCCGTGTCTACAATTTGGGCTTATTCCACTTCATTGCATCGTGCCCCTGCTGTTCTATCACCCATCATTACACCGATATATAACCTTGCCATTCTCTTCTCAATACGCTATACTCAAGCCTGGAAAAGTTGATTTTTCCAGTAGAACATCCTATCATCCCACAGGAGCTTCATCATGGCGGCCTGCGATTTCTTCCTCAGCTATAATAAGGCCGACCGCGCCTGGGCCGAGTGGCTGGCGTGGCAACTCGAAGAGGACGGCTATACCACCATCATCCAGGCCTGGGATTTCCGCCCCGGCACCAACTTTGTCGCCAAAATGCACGAGGTCACCACCAGCGCCACCCATACCATCGCCGTTCTCTCGCCTGATTATCTCAACGATGCCCCTTTTTCAGCCGCTGAATGGATGGCTGCCTTTGTTCAGGACCCCATCGGCACAAACTCTACCCTGATCCCGGTTCGCGTCCGCGAATGTAATCCCCCAGGCCTGCTCAAAGCGGTGATTTACATTGATCTCGTCGAGCTTGATGAGCCAGAGGCCCGTACCACTTTTCTGGCAGGCATCAAGAAGACGCGTGCCAAACCAACCACGCCATCACCATATCCTGGCAAGCGTGCCCCACGAACCGCAACGCCCAACTTTCCCGGCAAGTGGCCGCTGCAATGGACTATTCCCTCTGACCGCAATCCCTTCTTCACCGGGCGTGAGAAACTCTTGCAATCCCTTCGCGACCAGTTGCTCAGTGGCAACACTATGGCCCTCAGGCAGCCACAGGCCATCAGTGGCCTCGGAGGCATTGGCAAGACCCAGACGTCCATCGAATACGCCTATCGCCATCAGCAGCTGTATAGCCACGTGCTCTGGATCGCCGCCGCCACCTTTGAGTCTCTGCTCTCCGACCTCTCCACATTGGCCGAATTGCTCGACGTGCCAGGGAGAGATCCACAGAACCAGCAGAACACCGCCAACGCCGTCAAAACCTACCTATCCCAACAGCGCGACTGGCTCCTCATTTTCGACAATGCCGACGACATTGCCATGGTACAGCCCTATCTTCCCCTCGGCAACAACACAAATGGACATATCATCCTCACCACCCGCGCCGATAGCCTGGGGCCAGTGGCCTATGCCGTCCAGGTGCAGGAGATGGACAAAGAAGAGGGCACCAACCTCCTCTTAAAACGCAGTAAATCACTCAAAACAGGGCAACTTCTGTCCCAGGTGAAAACATCCGAGCGCGAGGGGGAGACCTCCTACGGCATCGACGATGGAGGTCTCCCCCTCGCGCTCGATCAAGCTGCTTCTTACATCGAGGAGACTGGATGTGGCCTCTCGGAGTATCTCGAACTTTATCAGACGCGCCACCAGGATCTCTTAAAGCGTCGCGGCAAGCTGGTCACTGGTCACCCCGAAACTGTCGCTACCACCTGGTCGCTCTCTTTCCAAAAGGTCGAGCAAGAAGACAAAGCGGCGGCAGAACTCCTGCATCTTTGTGCCTTCTTTGCACCCGATGCCATCCCCATAGAGATTATCCGCGAAGGCGCATCTCAACAGCATGCATTGGCCCATCTCTATCAAGCGCAGGGGAAGTATTCAGAAGCGGAGGAGTTATATAGGGAGGCATCGGCAACTTTTGAGAAAGTGTTGGGAAGAGAGCATCCAAATACGATTATAGGCATCAAAAATTATGTCAGTCTCTTGCGCGAAATGAACCGCACCACAGAAGCCGGGGCCCTGGAAGTCCGCATAAAGCCGCCCAAAGGAAACCAACTATGACCAACATACCATCCCCACCAGACCAGGACACTCTGCAACCCAAACGTGCCGCACACTTACTCCAACGCCAGGAGACCCTTCAATGTGAGGCGCAAATTGTGCTGGATGAACTCGAACTTGCCCCACGCTTGAGCAGAGTAGGCACGCTGCGGCAGGTTGGTAGCTCGACGCTGGGATTGATGGTCTGGCGCGATATCGATCTCGCGGTTTCGTCGCTTGCTTTACGTTTCGAGGATGCCTTCGAGGCCATGCGCCCATTGTATCTCAATGCGCGTGTCAAGCAGATGCGTCATTTCAATCAGAGCGGCCCGTTCAACCTGACTGGCGAGCAGATCTATGAACGCTACTATTTTGCCTGCGTGTATGAGACTGAGGAGGGCAATGAATGGAAGTTTGATATCTCGTTCTGGCTCGGATATGATCTGCATCCAGAGCCTGTGCAGGATGCCCTTGAGCGGCAACTTACCCCCGAGTTGCGGCTGCCTATATTATGGATTAAGGATCTCTGGTATCAGTTGCCCACTTATCGGACGGAGGTCGCCAGTACCGACATTTATGATGCTGTGTTGCAACATAATGTGCGCACACCCGCCCAGTTTGATACGTATCTTGCCCAACGTGGTAAACCAACACGTTCGGGAATGTAGAAAATGCCGCACATTATATGTATTGCAAAGCATGTAATATCATATGCAAAATATTGATGCGCATTAAAATTGAACATGAATATCCGCATTGGGGAAATATCGATATGGTAGGGAAGCCATTTATTATTGCGTGTGGCCCACCATTGCGTGTGGATCATCATTACGCGTGATCGCCATTTTGTGGTCCCACGCAATAATAAATGGCTTCCCTACCCGTGATAATTATCTGGATCACCTATATTAGAATTTGCACGAATTGATTAAAATATATTGATTTCGTGACATGTTTGTGGATCATGGGTCGATAAATCGCGTATGCGATGCAATCGGTTCCATACCATTTGTAAAAGGAACACGAATGTTAGATCAACCAATCCCCGGAACCTCTCCTAGAAGACGTATCGCTGTCGTGATGCTGGTAGATGAGGCCAAACGTTTGCTTTTGCAGCATCGCGACGCCCAGGCCCCCACTTCTCCGGGCAAGTGGGGTCTGCCGGGCGGGGGCATCGAAGCTGGCGAAACCCCGGAAGAGGCCGCCCATCGTGAATTATTGGAGGAGACAGGCCTGCGCGTCGAGGGCGCGTTGACATTGCGCTGGCATGGCACACTACCAGGCTCGCAACCAGGCTTCTATAACGAATATTATGTATTCGCCGCCTCCACAACCGCCCGCCAGGAAGACGTGATTTTAGGTGAAGGGGATGCGATGGTCTTTACACCGCTGCACGAAGCGATGAAGCTTGATCTATCCGCCAGCGCACACTATATGCTGTCGTTAGACGAGCAATAAATCCAGCCTCTGCTTTTTTGCTACATAGATATTGACAAAGGTCAATTTTGCATGTATATTTATTAGCGTGCTAACATTTAGCGTGCTAATATTGATCTTGTTATCACCCACTCTGGAAAGGAAGAGGATGGA
The DNA here is from genome assembly GCA_013695595.1 of Ktedonobacteraceae bacterium. GTDB lineage: Bacteria > Chloroflexota > Ktedonobacteria > Ktedonobacterales > Ktedonobacteraceae > JACDAE01. The sequence goes on from JACDAE010000238.1 coordinate 12,961, forward strand.
GATACAACCTGAGGAAACTATCGGCTACTGGCTTTTCTATTCGCAGCGTTGTGCGGAATATGCCTTCTTTGAGGCCTTGAAGCGCTGCTGCGCGGAGCAGGGGAAAGCGTATGTGGTGACGCCACCTCAATGGGGCATACTCTCCGCACTGTTCTTTGAGCAGCAAGGGCTTCCTATAGGCGCTCTCAGTCAGCGGCGCGGCTTCGATGCACCTACGATTACAGGGATCGTCAAACGCCTGGAGCAGAGCGGCCTTGTTGAGCGGCAACATGATCGTGAGGATCGGCGGGTTGTGAAGGTCTATCTCACCGCTGAGGGCAGAAATATAATGCCTGCTCTCTTTGCTGCCGTTACACAGTTCAACGCAACAATGATGCAGAGCTTCTCTTCAGCCGAGCAGAAAGATCTGATGGACAAAATCCAGCAGATTATCGTAAATCTGGGCGCAGTTGCGCCAGGCACTGGCGACCGCTTCCATCTGCTACCCCACCATTTATATGAAACGGAATAATCCCATTGACAATATTTATGGGGTAGGGGCGTCACCTTATGTGCGCCCTTGTGCCCACAAACGCCTTCGTAGGCCACCAGGACGCACGCAAGGTGACGCCCCTACCCTATATTGATCCGGACGAAAGAAGGTTACTATATGCATAATGATCGGATTGAACCAGCGATCGAAATGATCGACCTGTGCAAGAGCTTTGGCACATTTCAGGCGGTCGATCATCTTTCCTTGACTGTGCAGAGGGGCGAGATCTTTGGTCTGCTGGGACCAAATGGCTCCGGTAAAACGACGACTATCAATATGATCAGCGGCCTCAGCGTGCCAACCAGCGGCGAGGTGCGCGTATTTAGTTACGACGTTCGTCATGATGTGCGGAAGATCCATCGACTATTAGGAGCCGTACCACAGGAGACTGCGCTTTATGAGGAGTTGACCGCGTGGGCTAATATGGATTTTCACGCCGACATTTTTGGTATTCCACGTAAAGAGAAGCGTGAGCGTATTACAAGAATGTTGAAGCTCGTCCAGTTAGAGGATCGCAAAGATTCGCGCGTCGGGACGTTCTCCGGTGGCATGAAACGTCGTCTGGCCCTTGGGCGAGCCTTGCTGCATGATCCACAATTGATCTATCTCGATGAGCCAACCCTGGGCGTCGATGTACAGGCGCGGCGTGCGATCTGGGATTATATTCTCTTGCAGCGCGAACAGGGCAAGACGGTTCTCATCACCACTAACTACCTGGAGGAAGCGCAGATCCTCTGCGACCGCCTCGCCATCATTGATCGTGGTAAATTGGTCGCCGTCGATACGCCCACGCATCTCAAGCAGATCTATGGTGGCAGCGTGATCGAACTGGAAACGATCGGACAGAGTACTGCATCCGACCAGCTACGCGCCATTGATGGTGTGGAAGAGGTCCAGCAAGATGGCAACCACCTGACCATCACGACTCAGGGTGTGAGTGGTATTGTGCCGCAGGTGATTGCGATTATTGCCCAGAAAGATGAGTTGCGCGACATCAGTGTACGTGAGCCAAATCTGGATGAAATCTTCCTGCGCCTGACCGGAACCGCCTTGCGGGATTAAAAGGAGAGAGATGCAAGAATTACTTTATACGCTACGTGTCATCTGGGCTTGCGCGAAAAAGGACATCAAAAGCGCCCTTACTGAGCGTGTCTTTATCATTATCTCGGTTTTCCTGCCCCTGAATTTTCTCGTCCTGTTCAGCCTGTTCGTGCTGGGCGGTGGTGCAGCTCCAACGGCAGTCGTGATGCAGGATACCGGCCCCTATGCGCAACAGTTTTATACTGCTATGTCGCATGCCCACTCGTTTCGTTTACAGCAGGCTACCGCCAGCGCCGCCCATACGCTCATCGAAACTGGGCGCATCGTCGCCGTCGTCACTGTTCCAGCCGATTTTGATACACGTATTCAAAATAACCAACCTATCCAGGTCGACGTGCAGGTGAATAATCTGAACACCGACTTTACGAATGACATTCGTCGCGCCGTACCGCTCTCCATCACCACATTTTATGCAAAAGCGTTTCCACATCTTGTGAATATTACGACGAGCGAGCACGACTTGTATGTACAGGATACCGATTATATTCCTTATCTGGCGGTCTCTATTCTCGTGATTGCTCTGGTTGTGGGTGGCCTTATTCAATCTGGTACAGCCGCGGCACGTGAGTGGGAGAACGCTACGATGAAAGAGTTGCTGCTCTCGCCAGCTAGCCGTAGTGCAATGGTAGTAGGAAAGATGCTGGCCGCTTTTATCATGAGCCTGTCCTCAGTCATTGTGGTATTGGCCGTGCTGATCATCATTATTGGCGTTCATCCTGCTCATTGGGGAGAAGTAATCGGCTTCACAGCCTTGACGCTGGCGATCTTTATTGCCTTTGGC
>JACDAE010000240.1 GCA_013695595.1 Ktedonobacteraceae bacterium
TTGGTGCTGTCTGTGGTCTGACCACGGTGCTGCTCGTTCTGCTCTATGGACAGAGCCGCGTTTTCTTCTCAATGGCTCGCGATGGTCTCATGCCCAGGCTCTTCTCGCGCATTCACCCACGCTTCCATACTCCTTACGCGTCAAGCATCCTTATCGGTATCTTTGTTGCACTCGTTGCGGGATTTACTCCTATCGATATAGTGGCAGAGCTTACAAATATTGGGACACTGACGGCGTTCGTTCTGGTTTCGGCGGGGGTACTGATCCTCCGTCGTACTCAGCCTGACCTGCGTCGTGGCTATCGCGTTCCATTCGTTCCAGTCGTCCCGATTCTCTCTGTACTCGCTTCGCTCGTGCTGATTGTGAGCTTGCCATGGATCACTCTTCTACGCTTCGTTATCTGGTTGCTTATCGGCCTGGCGGTCTACTTCCTGTATAGCCGTCACCACAGCCTCCTGGATCACGACGATGCTGATGTAGCAGGAGAAGAGGTAATCCCAGACGCTTCATAACATTCTTACTTACGTTTCGGTTCAGAAGCCAGCAGTTCTCTGCTGGCTTCTCTCATGCACTCGATTCAGTAGACTCGCTACCATCAATGCCTTCTCTTCTCTCACTGCTATAGGAAGAGGAGGTTGCTCAGAACGAACGAGATCCTCTTGAGAGCTAAGGTCGCTCTCTGCCGTGCCAGTTCCGCGTAAGTTAATGCGGAAGTAGATTTCGTTGCTATGGTTGCCGTAGGTGCCGTCTATTGTATCCGAGAGCGCGTGCCCATTGCGTGGAACGGTGAAGGTTGGAAGATGACAGAAGTCGTAGTCCTCACAGCCAGGAAACTGCGAGATGTCCAGTTTGGTCGGCGGCTCTAGCTGCGTTCCATCAGTGTCGTCGGCTATGCCTGGATAGACGTTGAGCGCCTTGCCGTCCTGGCTGGTGCTGATGATGTAGAAGTGCCCTTTGCTGTCCTGCGTAATGCGCATCTTGACTGCGTAATCGATGTTCTGCCGCACGTCTTTGATCACTTGTCCATTAGCAAGGATGGCGTGATGCCCACCATCGTACTGATTATCGTAGAGGATGTGGACGTGACCGGAGGTGTCGATATAGGTATCGACGATATAGGTAATATCATGATCCGTGTCACTTTTAGGTTGAACGTCGGTGATTACCTTTTGTATAAGTTGTGAATCTTGCTGCGTTACGTCTTTTATATAAAAGTATTTGATGGCATTAAAAATGTAGTCAAACTGTCCATCAGGTGCGGTTGGATAGTTGAGCTCCTGGCGGTGAACGTCGCGCATGGCTGTGATTGTCAAGTCATTGTTGTCGCCAGGCAGGAAGAAGGCATAGGTATAGCGGTAGTCGATGGTAGTGGTATGAAATTGCCACTTCTGTGTGTCAGGGTTATAGTAGCTCCAGACAAAGACGCCGGGTTTGTCGTTGCCCGTTTGAAAGATGACGATGTTGCCCTTTGCGTTGGTACCACTTCCGGCATAGCCCTGGTCCTGACTTATCCACTTGCCAGGAATATTGTCTTCTTTAAATGATCTCCCTTGATTGGTCGAGACGAAATGGTTGAGAATTCCGTTGTCGCCCGGCCAGGCAAAAACGTGAATCTCGTCGTGCGGGCCGCGCAGAATATTGATTGGCTCCGTCCCCGCATTGCCAGACTTTACTTCATCCCAATTGCCACTGGTCGATCTGTGCATTAGATGCCACTGCCGATTGCCCTTGCCATCGCCTTCAGATGTGTAGGTGGTAAAGATGTCACCCGATGATGTACGTACAATTCGGTTCTTGTGCACGCCCCAACTGTTGGGCACATAGTTGTCCTCCTGCCCAAAAGCCTGATCCGTCACCTGTTCAAGCCGCTCTAGCTTGGGGTGCCCCGGCGATGATGCCTGGGACTGCGAGACCGCTACTCCATTCCCATTTGCGGCATTTTGCAAGATGTAGTAGCCTCCTACACCCACGACTATGATGAATACAAGAAGTAATAGAGCAAGAATTATTATTTGCCTCTGACGACTCAAAGTACGCGTCTCCAATCTGCGATAGAACAAATTCTGCTTTGATTATATATCTTCGAACTCAGGAAGCATAGATAAAGATACGGAGAGCGCAAAAATTCCTAATCCTCATCGAAGGGCAAATTCTCTGTCTCTGCAATTGAGACATTCAAGTGTTGGCCAGGTGTGAGATACTTCGGGGAGAGTGGTACAGAGTAGCCAGGCGCGTGACCAATGCGCGCAATTATCGGAAGAAATGCGTTGTAGTCGGCGACGAGCCTGGCTGAACCCCAGTTTTTTTGCGCTAGAGCGCGCAGAGAACGCATGATGTCCTCAGCTATCTGGTTTTCGGTCTCCTTGTCCGGATAATCGATCCAAAGGCGCAGCTTCGCGCCCAGATTCCTCTGTCGAAGAGGCACACTACCTGTGGACTCACGGAAGATGCTGGGATCAAACATTTCGTAGATGAGATCCGCCGAAACTTGCCAGTCCAGCCCCGGTACATAATAGAGATAATCAGCATTCTTATGGGCCAGTCTCAATTCGCGGGCGATGCTCTCTTGCGCGGTAGGGCTGCTCTTCAACCAATGCTCATAGATAATATCGGTAGCCACCTGTACCGCTTTGCCACCATACAAACCATCACTCCAGGCACGAGTGATCTTTCCATGCGACCTGATAATATCGTTGGCCCAGTTTATAAAGCCCAGATAGATGTCCCGTGCGGTCGCCTCAGAACCATACTGTTGTTGAGCATATGCTAGTAGGGACGGGAAGTCTGCATACTCTTCCTGCTTGATGTATCCATTCGCTCCAATATGCCAATATGGTCCGGGAAAGAGGGGCAGAAACTCTTCGAGGAGGTCCTGCATCAAATGATAGGATGCATCCTGCGATAGATCGATGTCGCCTCCTTTGACGATCCCTTTGGAGTTTGTCAACTGTAATTCTGGATGCGGTTCGAGAATAGCGTCCATACGACTGGGCATGTCGATTTCAGGTACGATAGTGATGCAATACATCTGGGCCAGTTCGATCAGTTCGCGGATCTCGTCTTTGCTATAGTGCCGGAGCGCGACGATCTCTGGGTGCCGCTCACTCTGTAGACGGAAGCCGTAGGGATCGGAGAGGTGAATATGAAAATAGTTGTATTTAAGATAGGCGAGTTCGCGTACATGGCTCTTAAGCCAGGGCAGGGAGAAGTATTTCCTTCCCACGTCTATCATCAAGCTACGCTCTGGATGACCAGGCCAATCACGGGCTGAACCAGGACGCAATGTCCGGTCTTGCTTAAGGAGCTGTAACAACGTACGCGTCCCATTAAAGATTCCATGCTCTTCTGGCGCGCTAATGACGATGTGATCCGTAATATCTATCCGATAGCCTTCTGCTCCAAGTTCTACGGCACCAGTATCCAAGGTGAGAACAATGTCGCCCTCCTGTACAGTGGAGAGATTCTCATTTCCTACTATCGGCACCTCAAGCCCGCTCAGCATGCGCAAGTCGCTTGCAAGCACCATTCCCGTTG
>JACDAE010000568.1 GCA_013695595.1 Ktedonobacteraceae bacterium
CGTGTACGCCCGGTAACGGGTTGAGCGAAGCCGCCCTAATGATCGTACGGCTTGTTTCATCAGTTTGTTTCGTCGGAGCGACTATCTCTGCTTCACCCATCTTGCAGAGCGCTCGGCAAAATTGAGGTAATTATGCTTTAAGGTTAGTTACGAGAACCAGTATTGCTAGTTAATTATAAAATGTACTAGCAGTACTGGTTTTTTGTTTATAATAAATTATGAAAAATCTCTAATAAGCACATCTCAACCTAAATCGGCCTGGAGGTACATTTCAAAACGCCTTCGTGCTATCTCTGCGATCTTTTCTGAAGCTTCATAACGTGTTTCCCACCACAGAGACTTATCCTCCAACCTTCCAGTAATTACGGAAGCAAAGCGGCATGCGCCAAATACAATGGAACGAAAACGAATAGCATCTGATAAACGATCTAATTCTGTGGCATTGAGACGATGATGCTGACAATATCCATCAATAACTGCGTTAAGACGATCGGATTCTACCTGGAATGTCCTTATAGGAATGGATGGCATCCAGGGCATCATCGCATCGCAGCAGACAAGCAAGAAGCCAACGTCCAGCACCGCAGAGCCAATGCCAGCTCCTTCCCAATCGAGCAATATAACCTGTCCAGATTGTGTAAGAACGCTATTGCCAAGGTGGCAATCGTTATGAATGATCATGTTGGGCAGATTCTCGTGTACATCGATAGCTTGCAGCGACTCTAGAAGTATTGTGTAGCGCTTACTCAATTTATGAGATACAAGATGGCTCACATCGACAAGTTGTTTCGTAGCGTAAGCGACCTCCGACTCCATACGCATTTGTGCCGGAACTATAAGCGATAAAGCAGTATTAGCTTCTAATGGATCTAAGGCATGTAGTTTTCCCACCGTTGCTCCGAGTTTATATAACGTTTCAGGAGAGTAATCAACAATTACGCCTTTGATAAAAGTTGTTATTAGAAGTTGTTGATCGTTGTATATACTTACAGTCGCATCATGTATGGTGCGCAGCAGCCTTTCTGCGGGATAACTCTTACATTCTAGAAATTGTAGGAGATTAACTAGCGAAAAAACTGCGTGGCGAGGATCGTTCAAGGGGTATTTACTTAATACCATATATTTTCCGTCGGTAAGATCTATACGATAAATTTGTTGCCTGTTTCACTATTGAAAGGATGAAGCGATATAATGTGCAAATTGTATTTTTGTTCCAACCACGCTATCAATTGTCTATTTTCGCTCATTCCTGCTATCCCCTTGGTAGATCGATTTGATCAAAAAATGCCCTGAGATCTCCATGCCACACACGAAATGCTTCTGGAATACGACGAACATGACCTGGATCAAGCTCATTTGGAAGAGCGTCTTCTAGAAACCAGTTTTGCTCAAGGATTTCATGGGCATGAGGAGGTGGATCTATCACTTTTATGTCTAATAATAGGCGACATAAAAACGAAAATTGGTATAGCTGGGACAGAGAAGACGTTCCACAGAGACGAGAATCGTAAATGCCCACTAATGCAACAGGCTCACATGTGACGCCAGTTTCTTCCAGTACCTCGCGTATGACTCCTTGAGCAGGTGTTTCTCCCACTTCCAATCCTCCACCTGGCATGGCCCACAGATCATTGTCCGCTCGACGAATGAGTAATATTCTTCTAATCGCATCGATGACCGCACCATCGCCAGTAGGAATAGGCGCTGGACGAGTGAATATTGATGAACGTAATGGCTCTATCTCTATAGGCAATCGACCAGATGCCAGGGTAAATAATTCTAGTGCAATATCTTGAACTTTTTGATAGTTATCTCGATCATAAACATTGGTCGTATAGTGTAAGCCCCTTGCCGAGCAATCACGCAAAATGTCAGCCGATAACGCGATTTTTTTGGCTAATGCTTGTTGTGGTTGGTCTTGCATAAGTGATGGCGGGAAAGTACCTACGAGCATTTTTTGCCCACAACTAAAGCAAAATGCTGCTTGAAGCTGATTTTCAGCACCACAAGATGAGCAATAGATTGTAGTGGATTGCATAGAACTATCTCACTTCCATTATCGTTAGAGCATCCAACAGGCCTCTCAATAAATATAATGATCAGTTATTGCCCACTGCACCTCTTTTAAGACTTCCCTATCATCTTCCACTTCTAATGCGTCTATCAAGGCTGATAATCCCTCCTCACCTCTAATTCTTCCCAGCGCCCACGCCGCATGACCTCGTATCAATGCCTCGTCATCATGCAACGCACTGATTAATGCAGGGACAGCCTGTGGATCACCAATATTTCCTAGCGCAACACAAACATTACGCAATAGACCACGACGCTTTGTACGCTTAATCGGACTACGTCGAAAGCGTTCGCGAAATTGCTCTTCAGTCAGGGATAGGAGCGGAATGAGTTCAGGTGCACTTCCAACAGAGGAACGTGGTAGAAATTCCTGATGTGGCTGGAAATTTCCCCTTTTCTGGATGTTTTGCAACGCAATGAGCGGCTGCCCCTTCTCATCTCGTAGGCCCAGGCGCTTCTCCGCAACTTTGTTGACGGGACAGACTTCCTGGCAGATATCGCAGCCAAAGATGAGGTTTCCCATTAGCGGACGTAATTCAAGGGGAATGCTGCCACGCAGTTCGATGGTGAGAAAAGAGATGCAGCGCGTATTATCCAACTCATATGGATTGGGTAATGCTTGTGTAGGGCAGGCATGCAAACAGATCTCACAACTGCCACAACTGGCCTTCAAAGGTTCATCAGTAGCTAGAGGCAGATTGGTGACGATCTCTGCTAAGAAGACCCAGGAGCCCCAGCCCTTCGTGAGGATGTTCGTGTTTTTGCCATACCAGCCGAGCCCTGAGCGTTGCGCCACCGCGCGATCAACCATACGGCCTGTATCGATGAAGAGTCGTGTTTCAGCCTCTGCACCTATCTGGTCGTGAGCATATTCATGTAGCCATGCCGAGAACTGGTGTAGCTTTGGCTTGATGATGTCATGATAGTCGTCGCCCCATGCGTAACGTGCGATCCTTCCCCGTGGTGTATCTGTTTCTTGCAGATCTGGCTGCTCGGTGAGATACGATGTTGCAAGCGAGATAATGGATTTTGCTTCGGGTAGGAGCGCATCTGGATGGCAGGACACATCGGCACGCTCGGCTGTAAACCAGGGTAGGCCGTCCATCAGCCCCTGACTGATGCGTTCTTTGATAACTTGCTCGGCAGCGGGAAAGGCTTCGGCACTGGTGATGCGCACCGCGTCGAAGCCTGCTGAATATGCGTATTCTTTGATTGCCTGGGAATTCAGCATCAGTTGGTAACGTCTCGTTTCTGATTAACCCACCAGGCTATTCCAATGAATATGACAAGGTAGATTGCCAGCACGACCAGTGCCTGCCAATCTGGAACAGCGCCAGATTGCGCGTTTGCAGAAATGTAATGGCTTTGGTTTTGGGATAGTGCATTAATGCTGTTACCGATAAAGTAGTTTGGGATAGTTTTGGCGACATCTGCAAGTGGCCCGGTTGTTGTATTGCCAATTACAAGCAAGAGGACACCTAGAACGGTTTCCAGCCCCCACCAGACCAGCGCGCCAGCGATGCCAGCCGCTGTTGCTTTACCAAGGGTCGAAAAACAGAGGGCGATCATTGCAAACATGAACAAGCCGAGTATGGTGATAAGTAATTTGAGAAGACTGTGCAGGAACCAGGACCCTGTAAAGAAGCTAAAATCGATGCCGATACCCGTAATAAGATTGAGAAGTGCTCCTGTAAGAATACCCAATGGGACTATTATAATAATGCCCAGAATGATGCAGGTCAGGACGGCTCCTATTTTAGCCAGGAAGAATTGTGTACGTGTTGGCCCTCGTGTGAACATCAAGCGTATCGTACCAACACCATATTCGCCACCTACAATAGTACCAGTCAAAATAACAATTAAGACAAGTCCAATTGTGCTCATTATCCCTGTAGTTATAGTAAGAGAGTCGGGTAAGCGTAAAGGTGCCGAGATATTGGTAAGTTCATTCTGCTTGCCCCGATTTAATTCTGCTTGCGTGGGTGATTGATTGCTGCATTGCACCCCTTGAGGAGTACTTGCGGTACAGGGTGGAGGGAGAAAAGTAGCAGGCGGGCTAGTGAGTACAAAGAGAGAGCCTATCGAGATGATACAAAAGGCAACTATTATAATAACGAGAGCGACGATGCTCAGGGCTTTAGACATTGCACGACGCCGTATTTTGTAAAGCTCCACACCAATTAAGCGCAATACTACACTGGCATAATTCTGACTGCCCATAACAACGCTATCACGTCGTGGAGAGGCTGGCATACCTGATTCTGCCGCTGATCGCGAGATGCTATTCATACAATCCTCACTTTCCATTTCCCGGAATTTTAGCTGACGGGTTGATAATCGACTGTATTTCTGGCATCATTGGCCGTGCAGGTGTCAACGCTTCCATGCCAGGACCAGGTGGGTTTCCTTGTGTCGTTACTTCGAGATAAAGTTCTTCCAGGCTCCCTGCGCGTGGGTGAATCTCTGCTGCAAACAGATTTTGGCGCGATAATAGTGCATTAATTTCGGCGGAACGATCGGTAGGAGCATCTATAATCAAAATTTCCTGATACTGACTATTTTGTTCAATATGCGCATTCGCAATCCAATCAGCCCCTTGCGCCTGGACCTGTTGGATAAGATGGAGAGCATAATGGGCCTCTTCGTTACGACTCATACGTACCTCTACCTGTTGCGAGGAGGCAAGAAGTTCTGCGACATTTCCTTGTTTGAGCAGGTTGCCTTTTTTCAGAATGGCCACTCGATTACAGACCTGTTGTACTTCATAAAGAATGTGGCTGGAGAGAAAAATGGTTTTTCCAAGTGCCGATAGACGTTTGATCAAACGGCGGATCTCAATAACCCCTGCTGGATCGAGTCCGTTCGTAGGCTCATCCAACATAACCAGCTCAGGATCGGTTAGCAACGCGGCGGCGATACCCAGGCGCTGTTTCATACCCAACGAATACTTGCGGTATGCCAGTTTCTCGTACGATCGCAACTCGACGATATCAAGCACTTCCACTAGACGCCGATCATTTATGCTTCCAGATGTCATGCCAGAGCCAGACGCAATGACACGCAGGTTGTCTATACCTGAGAGGTATGGATAGAAGACAGGAGTCTCTACGATTGCTCCAATACGTTGAAGAATGGTGGGTAATTGATAGGTATTGTCCATTCCAAATAGTATTGCCCGCCCTGCTGTAGGGCGGATGAGTCCGAGGAGCATACGAATAGTAGTGGTTTTGCCTGAACCATTCGGGCCCAGGAAACCAAATACATCACCACGCATGACCTGCAGTTCTAGATCATTAACTGCTACCAGTTTGCCAAATGCTTTGGTTAGCCTGCTTGTACTGATAATGGTCTCGTTGTTGTATTGAGGAGAAAAGTCATTCAATGCTGACTCCTTTTTTGTACAAATTTTATTCTGTGTTCTCTGCATTATACGTTTGATAAATAAACGGGTTGCGCACCGGGTCTAGTATGCACGTTTTCTACTATTGTGACAAGTCTTTTTTGATCTTTTGGCCCATTTTTAACAAAGATAGCATGGTAAAAACTTCTTGCCCCTCATTGCGAGCCTATGCTATAATCTGACGAGAGAAACTCTCTCTAAAGCGTGCTCTAATGTACATGAAATTGCTATTATGTTTTTTATCAGGTATAGGCCCGGTGCCTGAAATTTATCTAAAACAGGCCATCGTTATGGCGTAAGTCAGTATTGTCTCCCCTGCTTCCAGTGCTAAAAAGCCACAAACTCTATTTTAGGTATGGGATGCTCAGGAAAGGACTGTGTTAGATGCTTAATCTTGATCCAGATAAAGGTTTAGAATCGCGCTACCAATCGGTTGCTGTTAGCCCCGACTGGTATCAAACCAATATTCCCTGTCAGGTAGGTTGTCCTGCTCATACAGATGTGTCCACCTACATCGGCCTGATTTCGCAGGCTCGTTTTGATGAGGCGTATTTGTTGAACCGCAATGCCAATGTGGTTCCAGGTGTACTTGGTCGTACCTGTGCACGCCCCTGTGAACCTGTATGTCGCCGCAATAAGGTTGACGGGAAACCAATCGCTATTTGTTGGCTGAAACGTGCAGCCTCTGATCACCGCGAGTATCGCCATCATGCTGAGAAGCCGCCAGTAACTAAAGATAAGAAAGTCGCGGTTATTGGTGCTGGCTCGGCTGGACTGGCCTGCGCACGCGATCTGCGCGAGATGGGCTATCCGGTCACAATGTACGAGCAATATCCCACTGCTGGTGGCGTTATGGTCAATGGTATTCCTGTCTGGCGTCTCCCACGCGATGTCACGTATGAAGAGTGTGACGAGTATATGGAAGACATCGGCGTCGAAGTGAAATATAACACGCGTGTTGGCCGTGATGTCTTGCTGAGCGATCTGCTCAAAGAAAATGACGCGGTGTTTATTGCCGCAGGTTGTTATATTCCTAATCCACTGACGGGTCCGGATGGCAAGGTAATTCCTGGCGCAGATCTCAAGGGCGTCGAGGATGGTATTCGCTTGCTAGAGAAGACCAACTATGGCGAACCAGCCTTCATTGGTAAACGTGTCGCCGTCCTGGGTGCGGGCTTCACAGCGATGGACTGTTGCCGTACGGCGATGCGCTATGGGGCCGAAAAAGTCTATGTGATGTATCGCCGTTCAAAGGAAGAGCAGCCTTCCGATGAATATGAAGTTGATGAGGCGATGATTGAGAGTGTGGAGTTCCAGTATCTTGTCACCCAGGCAGCTGTGACGACGAAGGACGGAATCCATGCCAGCGGCGTGCGTTTTGTGCGCAACACACTCGGTGATCCAGATGCTGGTGGTCGCCGTCGCCCGATCCCGGTTCCCAACAGCGAATTCGAGATCGAGGTTGATACCGTTATTCCAGCCTTTGGTCAATATAGTGATGCGTCCTGGCTCCAGACAGAAGAATTGGGCCTCGAAGTCAACAAATATGGCGTTCCCTTGGTCGACTATGATAGTTGGATGACAAGCTATCCTGGTCTTTTTGCTGGTGGTGATTACACTCAGGGTGCGCGTAATCTGATCTCAGCAATTGGTGATGGTCGCGATGCGGCTGGAGCTATCAATCGCTATCTAGGTGGCGTCGATCAACCTGCTGAGGCCGCTGAAGAGGTTGAATTACCTGATTATCGCCGTGGTATGGTTGATAATTACGAGTCAATTCCGCATCAGATGATGCCATCTCTACCCTTACATGAGCGCTTCAGCAATACGCGTGAGACGGAGACAGGCTATACTCCTCAAGAGGCTGTCGTTCAGGCGCGCCGCTGTCTGCAGTGCCAGTTGAACATTATGATTGATCCATCAATCTGTATCCTTTGTTCTGGCTGCGTGGATATCTGTCCTTATGACTGCATTAGCATGGAGGGCCTCTCGCGTGTGGTGAAGGGCGATCCCATGCATCAGGGGACAGAGACATGGGCTGAGGGTGGTGCGGATATGATTATTGACGAGGAGAAGTGCATTCGCTGTGGTCTGTGCGTTGTACGCTGCCCCACGGATGCGATCTCCATGGTCCAGTTCGAGGTTGCCAGCCCGAATAATCGCTGGACAGTTTCGAAGATCCCGATGTTGAACAATATGGGGTAATCAATAATGAAGCTCCTTTCCATCTTTTTACAGACGGAAAGGAGCTTCATTATTGGTTGGCTTTACTGGA
>JACDAE010000277.1 GCA_013695595.1 Ktedonobacteraceae bacterium
GGCGATACCCGATGCCCCAGACGGTCTCGACATCCTCACCCAGCATACCAAGCTTCTTGCGCAGACGGAGAACGGTATTGTCAACCGAGCGATCACCACCAACGTAGCTCTCGCCCCAGAGCGTATCGAGCAGGTAAGAGCGGCTAAAAGCACGTCCAGGGCTGCGCAGGAGCAGATCAAGCAATGAAAACTCGGTTGGACTTAGATCGAGCGTCTCTCCATCAAGGGTAGCCAGATGCGCTTGCGGGTTGAGGTAGAGCGATTTATACGCAAGTGGCTCACTGGCCTCCCCCTGATCAGAGGTCAGGATCTGCTGCACGAGATCGGCCCGCCGCAAGAGTGCACGGACACGCGCAATAAATTCGCGCATGCTAAAAGGCTTGGTAAGGTAATCATCGGCCCCCAGTTCGAGGCCAACCACGCGATCCGTCTCCTCACCACGTGCAGTAAGCATCAATACGGGCGTTGATGAGGTCTGACGAATACGTCGTAGCACCTCCAGGCCATCCATCTGAGGCAGCATCCAATCCAAAATGACCAGGGCAGGTTGCTCTCTGGCATGCAGTTTTACCGCCGTCAGGCCATCGCCAGCGTGCACTACCTGATAACTATTGGCCTGCAGCTCCCGTATAATCACCTGAGCCAGATCGTATGTATCTTCAACCAGCAAAATTTTTGTCATTCATGTGCCTCTCCGCCCGTGGACATCAGGTCCCGACGGTGTTATACCTATCTCATGCATTGATACCATTCTCTATAAACATTATAGTATTTTTATGACCCATACGGCTTCATTACGACAGGAAAAGAGATTTTTTACCAACGTGGCAGAGAGTTCAAATCAAAGCGTCGGGCAACCCAATCACCAATGAAAGGCAACCTGAAGTAGACGCCACGCGCCGCCTGAACCATAACGACGATCCAGCACACAAAAGCGATGAAGTTCAAAAAGAGAAATGTAAGGATGAGAGGAATCAGCAGGATATGCATGTGATGCCTGAAAGTCATCATGCTTATAAATAGCCCGAAATCGAGCAGGTTAATTCCACCAAAGAAAATGATCGATTGCAGAGCATGGAAACGCATGAAACGATCCCGGCCTCCCAAAAGGAAAAAACACAGCCCCGTCAACCACCCACCCGAATAGCTCAGGAGAGCGGAGAAGCGGGAATCGCTGAGTGGTGATGCTCCATTAAGAGACTTCTGATGAGAGAAGCTCGGACCATAGCTCGATAGCGGCGGGTACGAAGCCTGCTGCTGAAATGTCTGATTGAAAGGTGGTTCGTCATAGTGAGTTGATCCCATATATTCATTTCGTTCACCATGTATGGCTTCTCGATCATTGTGCATCTGCATAAGGTTTATATCCTTTCCTTCGTTAACGCGCCTCTCCATCTCATAGAGCAAGAAAGGGTGTAGACAATGTGCTCACGTAAAACTGTAACAGAGCAATGTCACAACGCAATCATATAAATGTCGCAAATTTGTCGCAGCAAGCAGGAGTGACATACATCACTTTTCCGCAGTTGAATTGTCTCTATTTTTTCATCTACAAGAAAGTTATAATAAGATCATTCTTTACTCACATGAGCGCAATTTTATTGATATCTGGGGTAGGGGCGTCACCTTGCGTGCGCCCGTAGGCCCAGGAACGATTGTCATAGGCCTACGGGTGCACGCAAGGTGACGCCCCTACCCCAGGGATACATACCCATAGAGAAGCAGGAGAGAAACAATTATGACAGCAAATATGACTCCACCGGGCCTTTTATCCCTACCGGTGCAACAGGTAGCAACAGCTCAACAGCTTGGACCATTTGCGAAAATTTACAAGACCACGATTGTCAGAACGGCAATTGGCAGCAGCGTATTTCTCATAGCAGGCATCGCCTTTTTCATAAGCGGTATCGCCGGTTCTGTAATCTTCCTCTCTATTATTGGGCTCTTATTCATTGCGATGGCAATATACATGCTCTACACTGCCATACGGATATTCGATCAGAAGATTTACTTGTTTCAATACGGAATGATCATTGAGCATAGAAACCAGCTACAGGCCTTTCCCTGGCATCAAGCGAGCGAAGTATTGCAGAGCATCACCCGCAATTATCGCAACGGCGTCTATGTTGGCACGACATACTTCTATACGCTACATCGCGCCGATGGCTATCAGATAAAGCTGAATAATCTCACGAAAAACATCGCGGAATTGGGGCAGGCTGTCGCCAGGGGCATCACACAGGCACTGGTCCCACGCGCCCTGAACTCATTGAACGCTGATCAGACACTGACGTTTGCACCATTCAACGTCAATCGGCAAGGCATCGGCAATAAGCGCGAATTTATTACCTGGATGCAGGTGCAGTCAATCGATGTAAAAAAAGGATATGTACAAATCAAGAAAACCGGAACATCCCGGCTCTGGGCAAATGTCCCGGTTGCGAAAATTCCTAATTATCTCGTCTTGACAGTAATCGCCGAGGAGATGCGCCGTCAAGCCGTTGGCAGGTGAGCAAAATGGTTAAGACGCGATGCACCCATTACCGCGCTGTTCGTCGCCCATATGCCCACACAGCCAGCGGGAAGAAGATGATAAGGATACCGATACACCAGGCGAGTGCCTGCAAGATGGTTGTGCTATCAGCCTGATTGAGCAAAAGTCCTCGTACTGAATTGACGATCAGGGAGACTGGCTGATGCTCTGCAAAGGCGCGGAGCCAGTTGGGCATCCCCTTCGTAGGCACAAACGCGCTACTGGCAAAGGTGAGCGGGAAAAGCCAGATGAAGCCAGCCGATTGTGCCGCCTCTACAGTGCTCACCAACAGACCAATGGTCGCCGATATCCACGAAAATGCGAAACTGGTCAGCAGCAATAGTCCACATGCCGCGAGCCAGGAAAGAATATTGCCCTCAGGCCGAAAACCAACAAGCAAACCAACAGACCACATCACAATAATCACAAACGCATTTCGCACCAGATCAGAGAGTGTGCGACCCGTCAGGACGGCAGATTTTGCCATCGGTAATGAACGGAAGCGATCAACCAGGCCACGCTGCAGATCATTCGCCAGACCGATACCGGTGGAGGTCGAGCCGAAAATGACGGTCTGGGCAAAGATACCAGCCATCAAGTAATTGACATAACTTGTACCACTTACGACGATAGCTGAGCCAAACACGTAGCGAAAGAGCAGTACAAACATGATTGGCTGAATCGTAGAAAAGATCAGTTCTTCGGGAATGCGTGGAATCTGGATCAGGTTGCGCTTTGCCAGCACGAGCGCATCCGAGATCACCCAATAGATGGCGGGGCGATTTAATGGGGTCAACTTTTTGGTGGTGGAAGAGATACTCATCGTGCGCTCCTTATCATGGGTTCTGCGTCTATTTTCTGTGCAGGTTGCTCTGCCTCTATCGCCGAACGCCCGGTCAATGTGAGAAAGACATCATCCAGTGTTGGGCGGCGTAACGCCAGATCATCGAGAGTAATGTGTGCCACGTCCAGATCGCGCACAACATTTGCGATAAGTTGTGCTCCCTGCGTCACGGGCATGACAAGACGGCGATGTTCCGCATTCACCTGGATTTCGCCGGAGCTATAGGCACGTAATGCTGTTACGGCGGTATCCAGATCGTTGCCCGGTGCGATAGTAACTTCGATGCGCTCACCACCGATCTGCGTCTTCAGTTCATCGGCGGTGCCTCTGGCGATGACATGTCCCTGATCCACTACGACGATCTGGTTGGCAAGCTGATCGGCTTCCTCCAAATATTGTGTCGTAAGCAAAACGGTGGTGCCATCAGCGACAAGACCCCCGATAATGTCCCACATAGCCAGGCGACCACGTGGATCGAGGCCAGTTGTTGGCTCATCAAGGAAAAGGACCGGAGGCGACATGATAAGACTGCCCGCCAGATCGAGGCGGCGGCGCATCCCACCAGAATAGGTTTTGACGACGCGTCTGGCAGCATCGGTGAGATCAAAACGTTCCAACAATTCGTTCGCCCGCTGCCGAGCGACAGAGCCAGGCAAATGATAGAGCTGCCCAAACATATAGAGATTTTCATACCCGGTTAGATTTTCATCGACCGCCGCGTATTGCCCGGCCAGCCCAATACGTGAGCGCAACTCATTGGCATGCTTCACAACATCGAGACCCATCACTTCAGCATGCCCACTATCCGGTTGCAGGAGTGTCGTCAGGATACGGACAGTGGTGGTTTTGCCAGCACCATTCGGGCCGAGCAGACCAAGCACTTTCCCTTCTTCGGCAACCAGGTCAAGCCCGCCCAGTGCCAGCGTTTTTCCATAACGCTTCTGAAGGCCTTCGGCAATAATAGCCGGTTTATTTGACATACTATCTTTCCTCTTCATAATAATAAGGCCGACAATACCATACAAGGTCGGCATGAGGCGTTTAAATCCTGTTCATTTAAGTAGAAGGAAACATGCATCCATACATATCTACAAAAAGGACGCCCGACTAGACTGTTCCGGATAGAGGTCACATTTACGGAAATCGGGGACGTATCCCACACACAGGCAAAAACGGTGCCTTGCTTGACGCACTCTTTTCCTTGTGTTATCCTCTATATGGACAGATGTCCACATAGAATAGTTTAGCGGACAATTGTCCGTATGTCAAGAGGGGGAGAAGATAGGATGGAAAAATTTCACAAACATCTGTGGCCAGCAGGGTTGCCAGAGCCGCCTCTTCCCCGTGAGCGCACCGAAAGACGAGACGCTAGTGAGCATCGCCAGCGCATTCTAGAGGTTGCACAGCATCTCTTTGCCGAACATGGTATCGATGTTGTCAGTATGCATCAGAT
>JACDAE010000278.1 GCA_013695595.1 Ktedonobacteraceae bacterium
GGCGCTGCCGAAGGCGCAATCGGCGCGGGCGATATGTTCAAACCGGCGCTGGCACGTGGCGAACTGCGTTGTATCGGTGCCACCACACCAGATGAATATCGCAAGCATATTGAAAAGGATGCGGCCCTGGAGCGGCGTTTTCAGCCTGTGAAGGTAGACGAACCCTCACCGGAAGAGGCGGTGGAGATGCTTAAGATTGTTCGTCGCAACTATGAGGTACACCATGCTGTGACCATTACTGATGAGGCAATCGAAGCAGCGGTTAAGTTCTCCGATCGCTATATCAATGATCGTTTCTTGCCAGATAAAGCCATTGATGTGATGGACGAAGCTGCATCTGCGCTACGGCTGGAGGCAACGGAGAAGGGCATCATCAGCCCCGCCCTGGTGGCTGATCTTGAGAGAGAGATGGCGGATATCCAGATCAAAAAAGAAGCGGCAGCCAACGCGGAAGACTATGAACATGCCGCCCAATTGCGTCAGCGCGAGTTACTCCTGTTGAGTCAGTTAGGCAAGGCACGTATCGAAATGGGTGAGTCGGTCGAATTGATCGTCACGCCTGAGCATATTGCCAAAATGGTTGAAAGTTGGATTGGTGTGCCGGTCAGCCAGATGCTGGAATCTGAGCGACAGAATCTCCGCGATCTGGAAGCACATCTGCGTCAACGCGTCGTTGGGCAGGACGAGGCGATCCGTGCGGTTGCCCGCGCCGTCCGACGTTCGCGTGCAGGACTGAAAGATCCTCGCCGCCCCATCGGCTCGTTTCTGTTCCTTGGTCCAACTGGTGTTGGGAAGACGGAACTGGCGAAAGCGCTGGCCGCCGAACTCTTTGGTGGTGAGGAAGCTCTCATCCGCCTCGATATGTCCGAATACATGGAGCCACACACGGTATCCCGCCTGTTTGGTAGCCCTCCTGGCTATGTTGGCCATGATGAGGGTGGGCAATTGACCGAGCGTGTGCGCCGTCGCCCGTACAGTGTTATCTTGTTGGACGAGGTAGAGAAAGCACATCCTGAAGTCTTTAACTCGCTCTTGCAGGTGATGGATGACGGTCGCTTAACGGATGGCAAGGGACGCGTGGTCGATTTTAAAAATACCATCGTGGTGATGACCAGCAATGCTGGCACGTCCGAACTGATCCATTCTGGGCGCATCGGCTTTATCGCAGCCAAAGCTAAGGATGCACGCAATGAGCAGCACGAGATTATGCGTTCTAAGGCCATGGAGAGTTTGAAGCGCATGTTCCGTCCAGAATTTCTCAACCGCATCGATCAGGTCGTCGTTTTCCACACGCTGGGCAAAGATGAGCTGTATCGTATTATTGATCTCCTGTTGGGACAGGTGCGTGGTCGCTTGAACGAATTAAAGATTGAGCTTGCCGTCACGGATGAGATCAGAGACTTTCTGCTCGAAGTTGGCTTCGACGAAGAGTATGGAGCGCGCCCCCTGCGCCGTGCTATTCAGACCCATATCGACGATACACTGGCCGATGCCGTCCTGGCTGGTGAGATTGTTTCAGGTCAGGTCGTGTATCTGGAGTTGAATGAGGGAAAGGTCGTCGTTGCGGCGCAGTCCACTTCTTAACTCAGATTTTCGCAACCCGGCAGATCGATCGAGAAAGTATGCTCTTTCACAATGCCATCAGGATAGGGAAGCCATTTATAATTCCGAGGGTACCAAGCAACCAAGCAACCAAGCAACCAGGAATTATAAATGGCTTCCCTATCCTGATGGTCGCTCTGCGAAAATCTGAGTCGCACCACTCCCCAAAACCGCATTTACTCAATGCAGACAACGATACGACTGATGCGCTCTCGCTCATTACTACCGAGTGGGGAGGGATGGCGAATTCGTAGCAGGATGGTACGGGCACAGCCTGGGAAAACATTGATAGTAATGGAAATCCTGTCTCATCCTATACCAGCCTGGCACATGGATGGTCAACCGGGGCAACGAGTGCTTTATCGAAATATGTGTTGGGTATCAGCCCGGTCAGTCCAGGTTACCAGGCATGGCTTGTACAACCCCATCCCGGTTCTGTTGCCTGGTCCGAGGGGCAGGTTCCCACGAAGTACGGCATCCTTTCCACTCGATGGGGATACGATGCGAATAAGACCTTTCATCTTGAGGTATTAGATGTTTGATCACGATTTGCATGTGAATAAAGCTCCTTTTATGCAATTTCAAGAATGGCTTATAGCTAACGACCAGTCTCCCATTTCAAATACCCCCACAGCCCAAACATTACAAATCCAGCCAGGCTGATCAAAAGGAGCACGCTTTCGGTTGCCTGTAGAGGCGTTGCATTGATAAAAGAGTCAACTCCAAAGAAGCCCATGAACGGCATATTTTCCATCGGGTGTGAGGATCGTCCCACTGATGGTTGGGATACCTGTATGAGTGCCCAACTCGTTACCCCAGAACCAGTAGCAGATGAACAGAAACTGGTAGAGTGGAACCCACATTATGGCAGTACAGGGCAGAGAGAATGACGTTATGAACAGAAAACCCGGTAGCATGATGCCTGCAAACGTAGCCAATGCGAGTGGCAATGCCATAATATTGTGTGTTTGCCAGGCGATAACCCCGACGCCAATCCCGTAGAACAGAAGCACGGGTATCATGGTGGCAAAAAGACAACCAAAGTATTTACCCGCCAGACGTGCACTTAGAGCACCCCGCATAGAGTGAAACAATTCATCTACATGTGTGCGGCGATCTCTGTACAGGCGATCAGCCAGCATCACTCCAACGCCTATGGGCAGTAAGCTGTTCAGACTACTTGTCCACTGAACGAGGGTTGGAAGGAGCGGGTAGTCTCCCAGGTGAGTCAATGTTTCAGCTATACGTGGATTTCTCGTCATAAACAGAACGATAAAGAACGCCAGAACGTGTGGATATGTCTCTGCCTGCTTTCCACAAACGTGTATTTCGTAATGGGTGATATTCTGGCGCTTCTTGCGCAAAATTGAGAGCATACTTATGCCTGAACAGCCAGCCAATGCAGCCAACAATGTTTCCATTGGGCTGGCTGCGGAGGGTTGCTCTGGCCTGTTGTATCTAACATTAGATGATGAGCGGAAGAGGTCTCGATCTTGAAACGCGTCCCTATTATCAAGGTTGCATGGAGAGTAATATCATCAGACATGAGAGCTCCTTCTTTTCGCGGCTATTTTTTTGATTGTGTGAATGTCCTGATAGGATACATCTTTTTCGCTTATCTTATCAAAAAATTATCTTATGATAAAAGAAAATAGAGTAGGAGATTTTGGAAATGCATATCACGATTCTTGCCATTGGTTCGCGCGGTGATATTCAGCCCTATATAGCATTGAGTAAAGGATTACGTAAAGCCGGTCATAGTGTGCGTTTAGCCACTCATGCAGCCTTTGCGACACTCGTACGTAGTCACACGATCGAGTTTTTCCCACTTGACGATGAGCCGCACGAGTTTTTCCAGACGAAGCGGGGCAGAGCTTCATTGAATGGGAATACAAATGCATTTGTTTATCTCTATCGACTGGTGCGTATGATAGATCCTCTCATCCATGGGTATATGGAGCGAGGAGGGGAGGCATGCAAGGATGCGGATTGCATCATCGTTACCTACATGAGCTTTCTTCTCGGATACTCGCTAGCGGAAAAGTTAAAAAAGCCTCTCGTGGCAACTTTTCTGCAGCCATCACTTCTGCCAACGAAAGCCTTTCCTGAACCGTCCGCAATGTATTTGCCACAGCAGCCTCAATCTCTTGGCGAAACACTCAATTATCAAAGTCATCTCGGAGCAGGAACCCTCTTCTGGAAATTGTTTACGCCAGCCGTCAATAGGGCAAGAAAGAGCCTCTATCAACTTCCGCCTTTGCCCAAAAAATCGCTCTTTGCTACCTTGCCTGAACATGTGGCTCTCATTCTGTACGGATACAGTGCTCATCTTTTACCCAAGCCAGATGATTGGGGGACAACATATGTGACTGGTTTCTGGATGCTTGAACATACTCAGGCGTGGCAACCTGAAGCAGATCTGATAGATTTTGTGCAATCTGGACCTGCTCCAGTCTATATTGGCTTTGGGAGTATGAGTAGTCATCATCCAGGAGACACACTACATATAGCTCAAGAAGCGTTGATGCGTACCGGGCAACGCGGGATAGTTCTGATGGAAAAGGACTACATGAGGACACAAAAGCTTTCGGATCAGGTCTATATAACAAATGAAGTTCCTCACGATTGGCTTTTCCCCCACATGCGCATTATCGTTCATCATGGGGGCGCTGGCACTACCGCTGCAAGTTTAATGGCAGGTAAACCAACCATTGTGATCCCACACATTGTGGACCAGCAATTCTGGGGTGAGCGCGTTGCCCTTTTAGGAGCTGGTCCCAGGCCATTATCTCGTCGTCACCTATCTGTGCGTACATTAGAGCGAGCGCTTCTCTCGGTCCTAGAAAACGAGGAGATGAAGAATAAAGCCGAAGAAGTAGGAAAGTGTTTGCGAAAAGAGAATGGGGTAGAGCAAGCTATTCGTGCTATTAATACACTAGTCGAGAATGTCGCACTACCCTTCCCTTAATGAAGCGTGTTATCTTTCTTCGTCTTCTGCTTGCTTCTTTCTCTTGGGCGAACGAATCACCGCATCTTTGCTGACTTTCGCATAATGCAGTGGCATATGTGCTGTGCGCCAGCCGCCGATAGCCTGCAATTCATTGAGGGGGGTGCCCTCATTCAATAACTCAATTGCGCCATAATGGCGAAGATCGTGGGGAGAGAGGCGTTGGCGAGGTTTGCCTTTGATTTTCTCTTTTGTGCCCTGGTCGGACCTGCCACCAAAACCGAGTTGCGCCCCCAGGATGCCGACGCGTTTGTTGATCGCGCTGGTGGTCATCTTTTTGCCGCCATAGCCCAGGAAGAGGGGGCCACTCTCACGCCCGATTTCCTCCAATTGCTTTAAATAGACGCGCATATTTGCCTCTGTCTGGGGTCCCATTTCATATATCCATGTCTCATCGCCTTTTTCACGATAGACGGTGATGGTATTCTCCTCAAAGTCTACATTTTCCATATCTAGTGAAACAAGTTCGCCAACGCGCAGAAGATGTTCTTCCAGCAAAGACCACATGACGGCGTCGCGTGCCTGCAAAATAACATCGTGGTCGCGTTGGAAGCGTGATGGGGTAGGGGGAGGAGTCGTTGTCTTGCGTAGTTGCTTCATATCTTTGGAAGAAAGTCTGGTGAAGTCTGCTTTCTTGTTTCCGACGCGTGTGGGCATGGCGCTACTGGCGCGGTTGCGGTCTACATTGCGTGCAACTTTGCCATTGTAGCCAGAAATGGTCAGGATCGCGGTGAACTCATCGTTGCGCAGAACGCCCGCGCCTTTGGGAGGTGGTCCTGCGAGGCGGCAATATTGACGAACAGCCGCCAGGCGATTGTTGATTGTGCCGAGGGAGAAGCCGCCTTGCAGCATCCAGGCCCGAAAATCGGCGACGAGTCCATAGGTCATGCCGCGCCAGGATTCCGCTGAGAGAGCGAGTTGTTGGGGCGTCAGGGTCACGTGTCGTTGTTCAGCTAAAAATTCGCACAGGCAGCGCAGATCATAATAATGACGCTTGAGTGTATTTGGTCTGCATGTTGCGTGATACTCGGCGAAGATATCATGCAAGTGGCTTTCGTTGGCGGCACGGCCAGCATGGATCAGCGCGGTTTCAAATGCGACGCGTTCGTCGGTGTCGTCATTGCTCAATGGTGCATCAACGAGATTAGCTGGAATCAGGCCGCGTTGTTCAATAGGATCATCCATAGAGTGGTGTGTCCCTTCCATTATTTTTTAAGAATATTCTCGTCTCATTAGTATATTCACACTAATTCCCGATATCGCCCCCATATCGGGAATTAGTGTGAATATACCACGCCTTTCTTCGCCTGTCAATCGCTCCTTTTTTGCGCATGCACGGTTTCAAAATGAAACCGTCGCGTGATATTTCACGTGCCACTCTTGATGTTACCTATACTCAGTATTCGTGAGATCGTGAGAAAAAAGTGCGCAAGTCCAATTGCCCACACAATACGTCTATCCAGTGAACACGTGCATCCTTTCCTCAAAGCAACGTATTCACATAAGACTTGACTTTCTCATATCACGCCTATGCGACCTATCGATGCATCACTCTCCTATCTCACTCTATCTTTCACCATTGCTGGACAAAGACTGGACATGGGTGCGCATAATGATACTACAAAAAAGATGCTCTTTTGTCCATTTTCAAGATTTTTCTGATCAGAGGTACTATGAACGATCCCATCACACAAAATCGACTTTCCATGCGCCTGGAGCGTTACCTGAGCGACTACGCACACAAAAACATCGATCCCCTTTCGAGCAAGGAATGGGATGCAGCCTGGCATGTTGCAGATGTTGCGCGCACGGATAATAGCCTCACCCCCGAGCTTGTTGACGATGTTCGGATAGCATTGGATAAGCTCTAGTAACGCGCTAAATGAATATAGGAAATGCTCTTCAGCGTTCGATGCCCGTGCCCCACCTGCCCATCGCATGAGATTTAAACTATTATGTCTAGACTGATGGAGCAAAGAATGGTATTCTTGTGCCAACATTCTTTCTCGGCATAGACAGGTAAAAATGGGTACAGATATCTCTGATTAAATAGAAGCAAAAATTCCTTCTATTTAAACAAAGGAGAAGATTTTTCTCGTCAGCAATGCGGTTAATCGGGAGTGCTTGCTTGAATTTCTAAACAAATAATACAGAAAGTAAACATTCAGACGCTCTTTCAAAATAGAATCCCTTTTAAAAAATGAATCAAGGGAATTTTAGCCAGTTTGGACCCCTAACGTTCGCCAGCTCGCTCTCCCCAACTATGTACAGTGATTTATGAGAATGTCTCGTCTATAGTACATGTCCACTGCATCCCACAATTTTGAGAATAGCGCTACTAAGTCCTCATTTTCGCCAAAAAGAAAAAACAGCGTCACACTTTGATGTCCGCATCCGATGAAAAAAGTGAGATCTCAAAAAACGAAGAGGAAATTTAGTAATGCATAAACCAGGCGCTTATTCCAACCGTGAAGAAATCGATATTGGCATTCTCTACCAGCGTCATGTACATAGGATATAAAAAGCGGTTTTTACGACTTGAGTGGCTCATATGGCTGTCCTGAGAACGCATCCTTGCTATATCCCATCATGGTACGTTGTCCAGCCAGTATCCCCCGACCAATTACTGGTTTGTGAATGAGGGCATTACTGTTCATCTGCCTACCATTGCCATAGTCGCAAATATATGAAAAAATGTCAGTAGGATGACATGTCCAAAGAGAACAATCTCACAAAAGACCACCTCTCTTCTCAAGAAAGAGGCGTCTGTAACCATATTGGAGGGCAAAGATGCCAACTCGCACGGAGATTCTAGAGGCCTTGAACGCCTCACAAGAGCGCCTTTTTGTGCTCGTTCGAGCATGGAAGCCCGAAGAACTGGAACGTCCCTGCACAGCCAGTGAAGTCCCTGATGGTGCACCATGGCGACCAAAGGATCACGTCATGCATCTCGCGTTGATTGAGCGAGCGTTCCAGGGGATGATTCGTCGGACCATTGCGGGAAAACCCGACCCGGTTGGCTTCAGCAGGACGGGCGCGACGAGTCGGGAAGAAGTGCTTGCCTGGATTCATCGGCGCAACCAGACGTACATCGAAGAACATTATAACGATAGCCGGGAGCAGATCCTTACCGATCTGGCCGCCACGCGTCAACAGAGTCTGGAGCTGCTTGCACAACTCACTGATGAACAGCTTATCCTGCCTATACCAGGAGCACCATGGGCAGATGGAACCATCGGTGGCATCCTCTTGACCAATGCACGGCATGCGACACAACATCTCTCCTGGATCGCAGAGGGTAAGCCGCCCGTAGGGGGATCAGAGTACAATCCGAAAGATTGGACGCTCGCCTACGACTCCTTCGATGCTGAGCAGGAGAGACTGCGGGAGGTACTGACCTCGACTGGCAACGGGTATTTCTGCACGCGGGGCAGCCTGGAGTGGGCCGATGTGGACGACATCCACTATCCGGGTACCTACGCACATGGCTGCTATAACCGGGAGACGACCATTATGGGTGGGCGCCCGGTCCTCAATGAAGACCTGGTCAACCTTCCCAAC
>JACDAE010000280.1 GCA_013695595.1 Ktedonobacteraceae bacterium
CGAAAGCGCTCGTCGTATCCTTGCTCATGATGCTGCCGATGTTCTGATTATTAAACCCCAACTTGCAGGCGGCCTGCGCGTGGGAAGACAGATTATTTCCGAAGCCACGCAGCATGGGGTACAATGTGTTATTACCAGCACGCTTGAATCCGGTGTCGGGATTGCCGGGGCACTTCACCTGGCAGCCGCCTCACCTGAAGTCATCATGGAGTGTGGACTCGCTACACTTCATCTGCTTGCTGATGACCTGCTGGTCGATGGCCTGACCTTGGATTATGGTTCTCTTGCTGTGCCCACAGGCCCTGGCCTCGGCGTTCATCTGGATAGAAATGCTCTTGCTTATTATAAAAAACACTAGAAAAGATTGGTTATGACATCTGATACATTACTGCCAAACTGGCTCATACGCAGTTCCGAGAACTTTCCTCAGCACCTTGCAGTTCGCTATAAAGACGTTCGCTGGACCTTCGCTACGCTTGAACAACAGGTGACACGGCTCGCCCATCAGATGGCCATGCTCGGCGTGCGCACAGGCAGCCGCGTTGCCCTGCTGGCAACCAATGGATTGCCTTACATCACCTGCGTGCACGCCTTAACACGCCTTGGAGCCATCCTCGTTCCACTCAATACACGCCTGACGCTCGATGAACTCTGCTGGCAATTGCAGGACGTAAGCGCCACACTATTGGTCAGCGACGCACAGCACGTGGCGAGCTCACTGGAAATACAACAGGTGCTCCCCCACCTGGCACATACAACTCTGCTTACCTCATCCGATAACACCGATGTATTTCTCCACGACGTTGACGAAATCGCCGTTCCCCTGCAACCATTGATTGATTTAAATGCAACCCAGGCAATTATGTATACCTCTGGCACGACCGGGTATCCTAAGGGTGTACTCATTACCTATGGAATGCAATGGTGGAACGCCATCGGCTCGGCGCTCAACCTTGGTCATCGGCCCGAAGATTGCTGGCTTGCATGTATGCCATTCTTCCATATTGGCGGCCTCTCGATCCTCATGCGCAGCGTCATCTACGGCATTAGCATTATTGTGCAGGAGAAATTTGATCCCATTGCTGTCAATAAAGCCATTCGTGAGGAGCAAGTAACCATTATCTCGGTAGTAGCGACGATGCTCCAACGCATGCTTGCTAACCTCGATCAGGAGCAGGCGCACTATCCGGGCACGCTACGCTGTGTTCTCCTGGGTGGTGGTCCCGCGCCTCGTCCGCTGCTTGAGAATTGTGCTCGTCGCGAGATCCCCGTTGCACAGAGCTATGGTTTGACTGAGGCCTGCTCTCAGGCTGTCACGCTCGCACCTGCTGACTCTCTGCGCAAACTTGGCTCGGCTGGTCGTCCGCTCTTGCCCGTGCAACTGCGCATTATGAGCGAGAATCGTCCGGCACAGCCAGAGGAGCCTGGCACCATTTATCTTAAGGGTCCAACTATCACGCCTGGATATGCCGACCGACCTGAGGCCACGCGTTCGGCCTTTCGAGACGGCTGGTTCTCAACGGGCGATATTGGCTATCTTGATGGTGATGGCTATCTCTACGTCCTTGATCGCCGCAACGATCTCATCATCTCCGGTGGCGAAAACGTCTATCCCGCCGAGATCGAGTCTGTGCTCACAGGGTATCCAGATGTGGAGGAAGCTGGCGTGTGTGGTCAGGACGATCCCCAATGGGGCCAGGTACCAGTTGCCTTTATCCGCCTGCACCCTGGTAGCACCACCACAGCCGAGGACATTCTGGAGTATGCGGATCAACACCTTGCGCGTTACAAATTGCCGCATGAAATCTATTTTGTCGATGCACTACCACGTAACTCGGCAGGCAAGCTGTTACGGCGTGAATTGCGTAAGCTGTTAGCATAATCATTTCGGCAGCAGAAAAAACACAACACATGCCATAATATACACGGCCACTAATTGCACGCCAGCCAGCCAGGTGGTCTCGCCGTACCAGCTCACCACGGCGAAGAGTAGTGTCGCTAACGTAAGCACGACCAGTTCCAACGGCTGAAAGACAAGGTCGAGCGGCGTGGCAAAGAAAAGGCTGAGCAGCACAAGTAAAGGTGCGACAAAAGTTGCTACCTGAATCGAGGAACCGGCGGCAATCGCCATGCTCAACTCAATGCGATCTTTATAGGCGACGATAATAGAACTATAATGCTCGGCGGCATTTCCGATAATAGGCAGGATCACCAGGCCAATGAAGACGGGAGACCAGCCAACCTGTTTGGCAACTGGCACTATTGCGCCCACCAGCAATTCACTATTCCAGGTTGTGCCCACCATGGTAATCACTAATAACAATAATAGCGACCATACGCTCGGCGGTCGTGCACTCTCCTCGACTATGCGTGGGTCAACGCCACCAGTGATGGGGGAAACATCCTCGTCGTTATCCCAATCGGGGAGTTCCCGTGTCTCCGATGCTCGTTTATGTGCATGGCGAGGATTACGCCGCTTCGACCTGATATTGAAGACATTCAGACCCAGATAGAGCACATAAACGATCAATAAAATAATAGAGACACCGATACTGATCGATTGCATGCGCCCTTTATCGCTAATGGCAATACTGGCAATATAGGGAATAAGCAGGCCAGCAATTGCAAGAACCATCATGGCGGTGTATTGACCGGCGTTACGATAGCTAAAGAACTGGCGACCCCAGCGCCAGCCGCCTACGGCAAGAGAGCCACCCAGCACCAACAATGAATTAGAGATGATGGACCCTGTAATGGAGGCTTTCACAACAGAGATCAGGCCATTGCTGAGTGCAAAAATGCCGATGATCAATTCGGGCGCATTGCCAAATGTTGCATTGAGCAATCCACCCGCAACGGGGCCAACGTAGTATTCAAGGGCCTCGGTGGCATGACCGATCACGGCGGCCAATGGGATTAGACTCAGCGCGGAAAAAATAAAAATGGCCGTCTCTAGTTTTGCACCCCCGATCAAGGAAAGAGCGGGAGCCACGACGGCCAGGAGTAGGAGATAATAGAGCATGCGTGGCATGGCATCTCCAGGCTATGATATTGTATGTTTGAACTTACGCCTGTGCGGCCACGGACTCGCCAACCACGTTGATGGTAAGTTTGGACTCTAACCCGCTGGCAACCCTGACTGGGACGATAAAGGTGCCTGGAGTGCGGATCGGCTCTGACATATCAATAGAACGGCGATCAATAGTGAGTTTCTCGACATCGCGCAGTGCGGAGGCTATATCCTGGCTTGTAATTGAGCCATAGAGACGACCCTGTCCACCCACGCGTGCTTTAAACGTCAGTGTTACCTGGTTCAAGCGCTCGGTCATTTGCTTATTCTGCTCGGCCAACTTCTCTACCCGACGCTGTTCGGCGGCGATGCGCTGTGTGCGGTTTGCGATCAGGCTTGGAGTAGCTCCAGCCGCCAACCGACGAGGCACAAGGTAGTTACGGGCATATCCATTTGCGACCTCTTTTAAGTCGCCAGCTTTTCCGAGACCTTCAACATCTTGTAATAGAATGATTTTCACGGTAAATTAAACTCCTCATAGGAGGCGAAGACCCGTCCTCCCCTTAACGCAAGAATACGGCTGTTATTATAACGTACCTGGGAGACTTTGTCCAGATATTACGCGGGATCTGGCTCGTGTACGATATTTTCGCCTTCTTCTGTAAAGACAATGCGCTCGCAGATGTTGGTACAGTGATCAGATACACGTTCCAGCTTATGTGCAATCCAGAGCAGGTATGTGACCCGTTGCAGAATCATAGAATCATTCTGGAGCGCGGGTATCGCTCGTGCACCTGCCATCATTGCCATCAGGTCGTGGCGTACCAGATGATAGCGTACATCCACAACATCATCCTCTTCACGAAGATAGCGAGCAGCCCTGGAGTCGCGATTCGCGAATGCCTTCATAGTACCTTGCAGAACGCGCCGCGCCTCTTTCCCCAATTCGAGCATGCCACGGGTCACGGACGCTTCGGTGATCTCGCCGGCGGCATCGGGTGAGCCATCGTCATCCACTTTGATCTGGGATAACTTATCATCACGCAGCGGCGTCATACGCAGAATAATCTGGGATATGCCTGCCGCACCGTCACCTGCACGCTCAAGGTCACCTGCAATCGAGAGAGATGAGGTAAGATATCGGAGGTCACGACCGCCCAGAGGCTGCTGCAATGTCAATAAACGAACGGTATGCTCTTCGATAGACATACGGAGACTATCAATTAAATTATCATTTTCAATAACCATACTCGCTGCCGCAATGTCGCCCTTTGACAGCGCATCCAATGCCAGTTCCAGGGCCTCGTCAACTAAAGAACCCAGGCGTATAATCTGCTCGTTTAGAGCTAGCAGTTCTTTATCTAGAATCGTTCTCGCCATGCAGTGCTCTCTCCTTTATATATAATCGTGGTGCACCATTATACGTACGTTTTCCTCTCGATAGCCGCCTACACTCCTCCGCGCTGCTCAGATGCAAAAGGTATTTGTGCCTGATACGGTGATACTGTATCACATTTCCCACAGAAAAGATAGAGATTGTAATTACACATTTATTCTATTCTTCAGGGATTAGTGTAATCAGAATCAAAATTGACAGTTCTTCAACACAATGTTACAGTGACAGAAGGTTCTTCTTGCAGCAGGGGAGAGAAGATGGTACAGTATCCATACACTCAAACCTCAAAGGCACTCTTTCAGTCAGGAGCCCCACGCCTCTCAAGAGCGGGGGCTTGGAGCAATCGGGTGGTTTCTGCCCGTCTTTGCATCACGCCTACCTGACCAGACTCAGCCAGGGGTGAGCAATCACCTATCGGGCTCCGATATCGGCAAGTGCTTAAGTTCGTACCTGTGCGTGCTTTTCCAGCGTGCTGCTCTACAATTTCTGCGTTAACCAGGTCTACAAGGGTTAAGCCAGTGCGCAGAAGATACGCCGACCGATATCCTCGTCGAGGAACACATTACCCGCGCAAGCGGTGGGGTTTGACCGCTCCTATCAAAAACGGTCTCCCGCAAGGGACCATTTCAATGGGAGAGAATGCCCAGCCTGTGGGCTGCTTTCTTTCCCCCCATGCCTAGAAGGGCAGGGTACCCAGAAAGGAACAGAGATGGCAGATAAACGGTTACTTGGCGTCTTTGCTCATCCCGATGATGAAGGTTCGATTGGTGGAGCATTATTACATTACCACTCCCTCGGTGTTGAAAC
>JACDAE010000319.1 GCA_013695595.1 Ktedonobacteraceae bacterium
CAGGTCATCAATCCCGATAACACTAACGACATTGCGTTCTTCGCCTCCTCCGATGGTTGGGGGTTGGCGGAAAGTAGCTTCCAGTGCTATGTGACGGGGGGTCACTGCAACGTCGCGCCCTACTGGAATCCCAATCCGGGCATGTCTGGCCGTCTGCTCATGGAGCAAAACTGGAGCGCAGCGAGCAAGCTGGTCTCCGTCTCGAAAAACACCTATGCCATGAACTGTCCCCCGCCAGGAGTCAGCCACAGCAACAACACCAACACCGGTCTCAACAATCCGGGCAGCACACAGTTGAGCAGCGAACTGGATCAGAACAATCCCGTGGTGGTCTGTGATCCCCGTGTGACACAAGCCGATCGTTACCAGGTCGATGGCGTCACCGACATGTTCGGCTATCTCACCGATGCGCGCGTGCTCCACCAACAGACCACCTCTACCTATGATGGTGATAATCAAGGACCCAACCACACTGTTGGCTATGATTATGGCAATGTCAGCAAAGTTGATACGACCGGCAATGTCGATACGTCCGGCACCCATGCCGCCACCTCGCATGTCGTCACGACATTGACCTATTATCCCAACGACAACCTGGGCGGTGGCATTTACCTCACCAACCGGCCTGCACAACAACAAAAACAAGATAACACCGGCACGGTGCTCGCCTGTGGCCAAAATATCTATGGCGCCAACGCGAACGCGACTACGCCACCGATCATCCCAGGCGCCACCCAATCGCTTGCATATACCACGAGTGGCGGGTGTACCGGCACGGCCATCACGGTGAAACATGCCTACGATATCTCAGGCAATCCCATTGGGAACATCGATGGTGACACCCATCTAGGGTGTACTATTGGCAGCACCCAGTATAGCGCCTGTGCTACCTATGACAGCTTTGGCACCCACCTCATCAGCGCGGCCAATGCCAAGAATCAAACGGGTTCCTCCAGTTATGCGAGCAGTGCTGTAGGGGGCTTTGGGCAGTGGCTCACCTCCATGACCGATGCCAATGGACAGATCACCTCGTTCCAATATGATGTCCTGGGTCGCGTGACCGCCGCTATTCAACCAGGAGATAGCATCAATAGTCCCACGATTGCCTACACCTATAACAACACCTGTACCAATGGTGCCACCGCTCCTTGCCTGGAGATCGATACCACCACACGGACAACCACTGGTGGACCAACCACCACCACACGGCAATGGTATGATGGAGAGGGGCATCTGGTCGAAACGCGCTCCCCGAGTCCGTTTAGTGGCTCGGACCTTATCACCTATGCCATCTACGATGCCATGGGTCGGCCCACGACCCAGAGCCTGACTTATAGCGTGCCCAGTAGCAGCGGCTATATTGCGCCAGACCTGACCAAAGCGCGATCCGTGACGGCCTACGATGCCTCAGGTCGTTCCCTCGGTCAGGTGACCTACAGTGATCAAAATAATGGCACCTTCATCGTCTTAAGCACCAGCATCAGCTATACCGTGGCTCAGGGCGTCACCGGGCTGAGCAGCGAGAACAGCAATGCCTACGAGCAGACCATTACCCTGGATGCCTACAATCATCAGAGCATCAGCTATAGCGACGCCCTGGGACGCCAACGCTATACGCAAATCTTCAGCGGCACCAATCCCTACAGCGTGGTCCGCACCGTTGGGACGAACTATGACGGTCTGGGCGATACGATCCTGGTACAGACCTTCGACCACACGGCCACCGTGCAGGCCACCCAGAGCGCGACCTTTGACGCATTGAAGCGACGCACCGGCATGAATGACTCGGACCTGGGCAGTTGTCAGAATACGCCCTTGCCAGCCGGGTGTAGCAGTAGCACCGACTGGGCCTGGAAATTGAGTTATGATGCCGATGGCAATCTTCTCAGCCAGAGCGATCCGCGCAATCAACACGTGTATACCAGCTATGATGCCCTGGATCGCCCCCTGTGCCGGGGAGCGGCCTCCACGGATGTGAACCCGTGTCAGAATAGCGCCTACGCCAGCTATTTCTATGATAGCTACACGAACAGCAGCAATCCCGGCGTCACCTTCCCAACTGGCTGCATTGCTCCCAGTGGCGCCTATGCCTCTGATCCCATTAGTCATCCGACAGCGGAGACGTTTCGCAGTAGTGCCGGCAGCGGCTGGCGCTGTGGCGGCTTTGATCAGCGCGGCCAACTTGATCAGAGCACGCTCTCTGTGACCACCGCCAGCCAGACCACGACGCAGACCATGCACATGGTCTATAACGATGCGGGGCAGGTGACGCAACTGGTCTACCCGGATGGGCAGACGGTGACCTCGCAGTACGACACCGATGGCCGCTTTCGCACTGCCTATCTGGGAACACCGACGAGTCCTGATCCGGTCAATTTCCTGGTGGGGCAAACCAACTATACCGGCTTTGGCGCACTCTACAGCCTGGCTATCGGGGGGTCAGGTCCTAAAGCCAGCACTCCGACCCCAATCTTCACGTCCGTTTATGGCTATGATGGCATCCAGCGACCCTGGGAGAGCAGCGCCACGCGCCAGGGCAGTAGCCAGCCCTTCTGGGACCAGGTCCGCTCCTATGACAACGTCGGCAACGTGCTGGGCCTGAGCACCACCGTACCCACCTCCAGTGGGAGCACGCAAACTGAGCAAGAGGCCTTCTGCTATGATGCCCTCAATCGGGTGACGTGGGCTGGCAACGCGGGCACCCCTGCTGGAGGTGATCACTGCATGTGGTCGGCCCCTGGCAGCACACCCCTGCCGGCGTATACGCAGCACTTCAGCTATGACGACCTGGACCGTCTCACCACGGGTGCGGCAGGCACCCTCAGCTACGCGAATGCCTCTCATGTCCATGCTACCACCAATCTGAGCACGGTCCCCAACCCCTACGCGACCTATGATGCGATGGGCAACATGACCTGCCGTAATGTCGATCCTAGTAGCAGCCATACCTGCGGGACAACGCCCACAGGCGCGCAGATGACCTATGATTCCGAGGGACGGTTGGCCAGTTGGACCGCCCCCAGCGGGACGATCTCCAGCATCACCTACCTCTACGACAACGAGGGCAACCGCGTCCTGCAACACCAGAGTACCACGGCGGGCGGCACCACGACCACGACCGATACGGTGACCTTCAATAGCTATACCGAAACCGTCATCACCGGCGGTACCACCCTCACGTCCCAATACTACACCGTAGGAGGACAGCGCGTAGCGATGAAGCAGGGCAACGCGCTCTACTACCTGCTTGGGAATATCCTGGGAAGTGTCAGTGTCGTTCTCAAAAACGATGGCACGTTCCAGGCAGCACAACTCTTTGCCCCCTATGGAACCACGCGCTACACCCAGGGCACGGTCCCCACGACGTACAACTTCACGGGGCAACGACTGGATAGCCAAACGGGCTTGTTGTACTACAATTTCCGGTATTACGATCCGGTGGTTGGGCGGTTTACGCGAGCCGATACGGTGCAGACCAACGGGCAAGGGATGGATCCGTATGCCTATGTGGCCGGGGACCCAGAGACCAAGACCGATCCAAAGGGACAGGGTTTTGCGCCGCCACCTGGATCAGGAGGTAGTACAACACCCCTGATGGATGCAGACCTTGCTGCGTTGAAGGCGTTGATGGATGAGGGGGAGCAAAGTGAGGAAAAAGTTGCCATACAGCTTGGACACGTTGTTGAAAGTCGACGACATGACAATAAATGGTTCCCAAAAATTAAGAACCGGCATGGAGATAGTGCAGGAACAAATGGGGCTGCTGGTGAGTGGTACGTCACACTCCCAGGTGGACTAGTCATTGATCAGCACCACCTAACCGTTGATGGCGACCCGGTTGCCTTTTCTCAAGGCAAAGGCTTCGGCACGCATTCTGAACGGCTCCTTCTTCTCAGTATCGAAGCCAGTGAAATGCAAATGTTCGAAACTCTGTACGCGGCAGGATCAGGAGCAAGGCTGCACATAGTTCTCTTTACACAACTAGAACCTTGTCCAACGTGTGAATCCGAGTTCGCTCCATTCTTCAACCAGTTAGCAGATGTTCTGACAGCTTTCATAGCTTCGAGAGAGGAACCGTTGCCTCCTCCTTTTCCCGATGATGAAAATACGTTTTCCATGTCTTTAAGCGTGTGGTCAACACGCTATCAAGGTAACTACTACGACTACCCCGGCGGTTACAAGGGCCCACTCTCAACACCGCCCGCAAATAACATGAATATTGATGCGGTTGATGTGTTTGGTGTGTTCAATGACTGGAGTAGTACTATAACTATTTGGGATTGAACATACGAGATGCGTGTTTAACAACTGGATGTAGAATGGAGATGTCTGACTCGTGTTTTTCAAGATGAGCCGGGCATCTCCTCTCCAGAGGGATGGCCATTCGACGTATGGATGGATGTATACTATGGTGAGACTCCTGGATGTCAACCAGATATCAATCGATAGATGTTCCTATACAGTGGCAAGAGCCAGAAACAGAGAACAAGGAGGAGTGCCAATGGCAACCCCTGAATTGGTGGAATGCCTCAAACGTGGTCTGAAATGCCTGGAAGGCTGAGAAGCCTGCGATACGACTAGATGTACACGGTGCCGATCTGAGCCATACCGACCTGAGCAGTGCCAACCTCTGCGAGGCCAACCTGAGTGATGCCTACTTCACTTGGGCGAGCTTCTGCTGAGTCAATCTGCATGATGCCGATTTGAGCGGGGCGATTGGTCTGGCGGTGCCTTCTTGACCAAAAAGTATGATATACTGGATACCTGCGGCTGAGTTGCTGTAGAGAATGGCTCTAGAAGCTCCTCTGTGCATCGTGAGGGTCTTCACATTGCCATTCCGTTTTCCTTGGTATGGCGTCACCCATGGAGAAAGCACAGTGTGTTCCGACATGCATGCGTTTCCACGACCCACCTGATTCTTGTCCATCTTTATTCCCTGTCCACGAGATAGGCGGCGCGTTCTTTTCGAGGAGAGACACGATGGCAAGCATATTCTGGCCGAAAGCCCTGATGGAGGCATGTGAACATGCC
>JACDAE010000347.1 GCA_013695595.1 Ktedonobacteraceae bacterium
CGAGAAAAGAAAGTGCGCAAGAGCAACACGAACCAGGGCACGACCAGGTACGGTAGGATCAAAATGATCACAGTGTCCTGCAAGTGCAGATAGTCGGTCACAAAGATGTAGAGCGGCACCACACCAGCATTAAAGAGCATCGTAAAGAAGACATAAAACGAGAGCCATTTGCGCAGACGAAAATCTGGGCGCGAGATGGGATAAGCCAGGAGCGCCATCACGAAGACGCTGACCAGGCTACCAACCACAGTGACGAAGATCGAGATCCCATAGGACTGAGCAAGTTGAGCCGGATCTTGCAAAATATATTGATATGCAAAGGCGCTGAACTTCGACGGGATCAGACTATACCCATGCGTGATCAGTGCGCTCTGGTCGGTAAACGAAGCAGACAGCACCAGCGCAAGCGGCGAGATGAATGCGGCACTCAAGAGTACAAAGCCAAAGTGAATCAGCAAACGGGTCAGATCCACCCGTGCTTGCCGTTTTTTTATCGGCACAGGTGCTTTCATGGGTGCTTTTTTCACTGACAACGCAGGAAAAGTAGACATAAAACAACTCTCCTTAGATTTCTGAATGGTTCATCTGCGATGACGTTAGAAGATAGCTTTCTCGGGATCGATCCGGCGCACAATCCAGTTCGAGAACAGTACGAGCAGAAATCCAATGATGGCCTGGTAGAAACTAGCAGCAGCAGCCATTCCAACATCGCCCAGATTGGTGAGAGAGCGAAACACAAAGGTATCGATAACATCGGTTGTCGAGTATAACAAAGGATTATTCAAGGTCGCCTGATAGAAGAGTCCAAAGTCTGCATAGAAGATACGCCCGATAGAGAGCAGTACATTGATAACAATCAATGGTGAAAGCAGGGGTAAGGTAATCGAGCAGAATTGTTGCCAGCGATTAGCGCCATCCATGCGTGCGGCTTCATAATATTCGGGATTGATGCCCAGGATACCGGCGAAGTAGACGATACTCCAGAAGCCTACATTTTTCCAGAGGTTCACGATCGTCAAGATTACGGGCCAGTATTGCGGTGAAGAATACCAGTTCACTTGCGGTGCATGCAGTGAAGAGGCAACGTGATTGACCATGCCATTATCTGCATTGAGTAAGGCGAAGATAAAATAGCCAACCAGCACGTATGAGATGAAATAGGGAAAGAAGAGTACCGACTGATAGAATTTGCTCAGCCAGGGAACACTGCATGCAAAACACAGCCGAGAACTTTACTCCTCGCTCCAATAATTGCTGCATCGCCCAACGGCCCTCATCAACGGTCAGGTCACTACGGACTTGCACAAACAACTCTGGCTGGTACGCGATCTCAGCATCATTGAGGGCAATGCGATACCCATCGAAGCGGAGTTGGGTCACATACGCCTCAGAAGTGCCGATACAGGCAATAGAGCGATGTCCCAACGCAAGTAAATGCTTCACGGCAAGCTTCCCCCCGTAGAAATCATCAGATACGACGCTATCTATGGGAAAAATAGAGGGGTTCCGAGGCTCGACCAGCACCAATGGAATAGTGAGTTGATGAAGACCCTCAATGAGTTCATGCTTTTGTGGATGGGCAGTTGCAGGCCACCTCCCAGATTCCCCTGACTGAAGATCGCGGCCTCCTCACTGGACCAGCATTTACCCAATCATTTCCACTCACGTTCACGGAAGGAAGCCATACGCTCTCTCTTCTCACCTGCGCAGTAGGACTCATCAAAGGCGACTGGATGCTTGGTGGTCAGAACATGGTCGAGGAGCGTAAGGGACTATGGGGACAGGCATGTTGGAATAACGAGACACTTCCCGGTCCCTGGACAATGCAACCAGGATTGCTGGGGGAACGTGCAACCTTCTTTGCCGCTGGTGGAGCAATGGTTTCCTGGCATGAACGCTGGCACGAAGCTGTTGACCGTCCATTGAGTTGGTGGCGCTTCTCCTTCGCACGCCCCCAGGTAGATGGTGCTCTGGCTGCAGATCTCACAGGGATGAGCAAGGGAATGGCCTGGCTCAATGGGAAATGCATCGGGCGCTACTGGCTCGTTGCTGGCACAAGGGAAGAACTTCAGTTCTGGCAAATTCCGCCTGTTCTACTGGAACGTATATGAGTCCGAGATGCGCGGCGGGTCACACGGCCATGACGTACGGGAAGCCTCTGCCCCGGAGGTGCTTCGATACAGATGGAGTCAGCCCTGAAGGCACAGCCGTGTTTACCACGAGGGGCAGCATCGCTTCGGGTGCGTTATCGGCCAGCATGCGGCCGTTGCGGACGGCGAAGCTGTATGCCGCAGGCGTTCCGACTACGTAAGACAGGACATCGGGGAACAGTTCCCGGGCCACGATCTGGCCATAACCCTGGGGATCGTCGGAGGTGCCGCTGGCCGCGACGGCGGCGGCGATGAGGTCTCCGATGTACTTGCCGTCGGCGTCGAAGTCCTCGGACGGGTGCCGGGTGTTGGCAGGATTGGTGAACTGGGCGTCATCGGACCAGAAGATCGGCCACATCATAGGGTGCCCGGTGCGATTGATCTGCCGCCAGCCGCGGAATCTTCGCGTGCGTCGCCACCAGTGAGAGCGTGCAACTGCAGAGCCTGTCGTCCCTCTGAGTCCACTTCGCCGAATGACACCCGGTACGTCAGGGCTTCGAAATCGGCTCCGTCGAAGTGTACCTTCGACGTGCTGGATGCTGCTAGAAGCGAGCAAATTTACACCTCTGGTTTATTGTTTGGTCAACAAGTTGTCACTTATTCTTTTTTCTCTCCCCTGAAAATCCACTGAACACCATATTTGTCATAAAACTGTCCATAGGTTCCAAATGGCATATCATGCAATTCTTGAAACCTTTCCTTTTCCGCGTCCTCCGAGAGTTTTTCAAACACTGATTTCAGCTCATCGTACGTTCCGCCAATAACAAAGATTGCGTAAGTATTACCCTGCTTTGGCTCAAATGCAGGAGAAGCCATCCAGTCTGTGGCTGATATATCAATAGTCCCACTTTTGAGATGAGCATTGATAATCCTGTTATGCTTCTCTGGTGGGAACTGGGCTTTCATAGGAGTATCCCCAAGTTTTGTAAGGGTTAATCCTCCACCAAGACACTGATGGTAAAAGGTCATCGCCTCAGTACAATTACCATCGAATAAAAGAAATGGCGTGGTTTGTAACATATTTCATTCACCTCCTCGATCAGGATAGCATATCGGAAAGAGAAAAACTTCTCGATTCTTGCACTTCTCCAGGCTTCTGTATATGTAAATTTGCTCGCTTCATGAGAGG
Organism: Ktedonobacteraceae bacterium; assembly: GCA_013695595.1. Classification (GTDB taxonomy): domain Bacteria; phylum Chloroflexota; class Ktedonobacteria; order Ktedonobacterales; family Ktedonobacteraceae; genus JACDAE01. The sequence goes on from JACDAE010000347.1 coordinate 3,280, forward strand.
TTCGGCCTCTTTGACGTAGCGATCGCCGTCCTCACCAACTTCTGGTGCTTTCAAACCAGCGGAGAAGTTGATCCGCTCCCTCCTGCCCTCGAAAATCCCGTAGAACCGGTAGAAAATGACAGTGACGCTTCTCCTGACGCACTTTGCGCATCGTTACCTGCGGCAGGATCTTGATCGGGCGGTCGCGGAATTGAAGAAACAAGGGCACGAGGTCAGCCAGGATGTGGATTTTTTTGCCAAGGACCTGTTCCTCTGCTGCCTCTCCTTTGTGGGTCAGGTACAACCGATGTAGCGCGTGGGCGGCTTGTCGCTGATACCCTTCAACTTCACGGCGCTTGCTTTCCGCCCAGTTACTATAGCGCTCATCGAGCAAATACTCGCCTCGCGCGGCCAGCGCGTAAGCCTGTTCCCACACGGAGATGGCATTCTGTCCTCGACGCTCTACGAGACTGGCTTCTTTAACGGATGCCTCAATCACATCGACATCCAGCCGCCGCAGTGGAGCGCCTGTGAGTTGATAGCCGGGTCCACTTTCAAAGCGATTGGGGACATAGCTGACCAGGGCTTTACGAAGTTCTTTCTCCCCTTCAATTCCTGGTGGGCACAGCAGACCACGCAGCAGCGTCACGATATTATGCACTCGTGCCATTCCACCCCAGTCATCTTCCTCGTCCACCTCGCCCTTGTAGCGTCTGAGGCGCTCTGTGAGCCAGCTTTTGGCGGCGTAATGGCCTGGGAGACTGACCAGAGCGCTGAGGAGATTGCGTGCGGTGGTACTTCCTTTTCCCCGCTGCTGAGGGGTCACGACAACATAGCGGCCCTGCGGCGGGTCTGCCTCAAGCATCTTGTGCAGGATTTCGATGGTCATGCCCCCACATGTTGAAATACGAACGAGCGGCGCTGGAACGCCAGAGAAAACCAGGGGTATATACCCCTGGTAGAAAGAAGGAGAGAAAACGTATGAACCTCCCCGTATTTGTACCATAGCCAACAACGCGGAAGAAGAAACGAGCATTCAACCCCTCGGATACTGCCCTCTTTTCACACTCGCTTTTTATATGTCCTCATCGCAAAGATGTAGGCCACCAGCAGAATGCCGACGCACCATGCAAGAGCAACCCATATCTCCTGAGA
>JACDAE010000357.1 GCA_013695595.1 Ktedonobacteraceae bacterium
CATTATAGGTATGCCCATCGGCAGGAATAATGACGGCATTTCCGTAAGCCGCATCAACGAAGGGAGATGACCAGGCCTGCTTGTAGACGGTCTTGAAGAATGCTCCATCGCCGCCATTGAGGGTCTCCACGGTGTGCTTCATGGTGCTTTCATCGTTCGGATCGTCATATTGCCCTTCCAGGCGCGTCAACTTGTAGCCGGAATGTAGGCCCAGGATGTTCAACCACGAAGGAAACTTGATGATATCCCCCTGCAACATCCAACGATCTCCCTGCACAAAGTAGGTATTATCAGAGGTTTGCTTCCCATTATTGTCGTACAGGGTCAACTCAACACTCATCATATGTTGCAGATTAGCCACCGTACTGGCATGCACCTGGGCCACCTTGATGTCGCCCGTCAGCCCAAGATAGGACTGCACCAGGAACGTCGCCCATAACAGAGACACAGCGACCAGCAGGAGCAGGATGCCACCAACGCCACGCTTCCAACGCAAACGCCGTCTGCCATAAAAGCGATTACCATCCTTGTCCTCGAAGATTTCGCGCTGTCCACTTCTAATGCTCATCGCCGAATGGATCAGCAAGCCCAGGCCAATTACCCCTATAAGCAACAGGACAAATTGGGGCGGCCCAATCTGGATCGGAAAATTCATTTCACCCACTCGCCTTTCAGACGTTTTTTTCTCTTACAAAATGTCTTCCACTTTAATATACGTATCATTTCCTTGAATATATACGAATTATGTACATATTTCATTGATGTCTTAAAATAAATTCGTTGTGGTACGATACAGAGGAAACGAGCCAGCGTCCACCTATTGCTTCTACCCAACGCCAAAGGAGTAATCCTCTTGTCCCAGCCACATTCTTCCTTACCCCTCACCTCTCTACCTGCACACCATGTACGGCACAGGCAACCAAGTAGTATCCCATTGCGGATCTTCGCGACCTGCTTCACGGCGATCATGGTTGCCGTTCACTACACAAATTACAGTCCATTGATCACTATCATTCGTAGCGAGTTGCACGCCAATGGCAGCCAGGTAGGGCTCTTCTCTACGCTCCTGTTCTTAGGGTTGGCGAGCGCCTATATTCCAGCAGGCATCCTGGGAGATCGCCTGGGAGCACGACCAGTCTTAATCGCCTCCTGCGCCTTGATGGGTATCAGCGCCATCCTCCTGCCGCTCTTCCCCAACCTGACCTGGATGCTCGTATGCCGCATCTTCGTGGGCCTGGGATCTGGAGGCGCGTTTATCACAGGGGCCGGGATCGCATCCAGATTGGGCAAACATGCATCGCTGGGCCAGGGATTATACGGGGGAGCGACACAGGCGGGATCAGGGCTGGGATTATTAGTCACACCACACCTTCTCTCCTGGATAGGCTGGCGCGGGAGTTTCCTGTTCTGGGGCATACTCAGCGCAACGGCGGTCATCATCTGGCTCTTTATCAACGATGGGCAGGAGATACATACACCAGTCCCCATCAATCTGAAAAAGGCCGTACACTCTCGTGCCGTCTGGACGCTTGGCCTCTCGCATCTGGGCACCTTTGGATTGGGCAACGCTATTGCAGCATGGATCACGGTCTATCTTGTTATGCAATATAAGCTCCCACTCACGCTGGCCGCCACATTCGGATCGATTGTGATCTTAGCAGGTATGATCTTTCGTCCACTGGGAGGCATCTTGCTGGGACGGAATGTCATAGGCGCAATCCCTTTGCTGCGCATTGGGACGATCATGGGGGCAGTCGGTGTCGCCTTGCTCGCAATCCCACTACGCTTTATCCCCTTTGCCATCATAGGGCTGACGCTCGTCGCCATCGGGAGCACCATCCCCTACACATCGGTCTTCAACGCGGCGGCGAACCTGCGGAGCGTCGGCAAAGGGGTCGCGCAGGCACTCGTCAGCGATATCTCCAGCCCCACAGTCATCATAGGTCCACCATTGATCGGCTTCCTGGTAGATCGCACGGGCAACTTTCTGCTGGCCTTCGGGTCGATCCTGCTCTTTAGTTGCGTCGCGATCACCGCATCCTTTCTGGCTGGTCCTGCATTAAAACGTGAGGCTGAAGACGTAGCACAGGAATAAGGGTGTTTTTACACCGAAGCTTCTTTCTCAAAATCCTGCGGATTGACAAACAGTTGAACGAAACCGCATTGATAACACACCAGAGGATGTACAACCGAACCCTGCATATGGTGCTTCTTTGAGAGGATCTTTGTGTAGCTTTGATTCTTCCCCAGGAACTGTTGCCAGCCTCGTTCTGAGGAAGAGACCCCACAAACCGGGCAAGGCTGCTGTGGAACCGTGGTGGGATACTCATTTTGATCCATTGTATCTATTCTCCTAATCTAGTATAGTAGGGGTGTGGTAACGAGTAGATACTACCATAGTCAAGCTCATCTGTCACGCATAAAGCTGGCAGAGCGTTTTTCTAGCGAGAATCAAACAGGATTTGATTCTCTCCTACTTTTAGAGAATAGTGATACTTAAAACCTGGAGCGATTTTTTATGTTACAAAAACCACAGGCGATTCTCTTTGACCTGGATGGGGTCTTAACGGACACGTCAGAATATCATTATCAGGCATGGAAGCACCTGGCAGATGATGAAGGCATTCCCTTTACCCATGAAGAGAACGATGCTCATTTGCGCGGCGTTGGCAGGCGCGAGTCGCTCGGATATATTATCAGGGGGCATCAGTACAGCGAAGAGCAGATTCAGGAGATGATGACGCGCAAAAATACCTATTACAATGACCTGATTAAGCAGATGACCCCCAAAGAATTGGTTGAAGGCGGACGCGAGTTGCTGGATGAGATTCACAAAGCTGGCATCAAAATTTCTACGGCCTCCGCAAGCAAAAATTGCCGCATCGTGCTTGAGCGCCTCGACATCGTACATTATTTTGATGGCATCGCGGATGGCTACAGCGTCAGTAACAGCAAACCCGCCCCGGACATTTTCGTCTATGCCGCTGGCCTGGTCAATATACCAA
>JACDAE010000366.1 GCA_013695595.1 Ktedonobacteraceae bacterium
CCCTACATTACACGCCACACGAACATGTGGATCACCACGAATATGCGAGTCACCACGTAATTATAAATGGCTTCCCTACACGATGGGCATATCGGCCAATTGTTGAATGCGGACGAAACGGTGGTAATCGTTATTTCAGTTGGTAGGTGAGCACGACCACCCCGGAAGGATGGGTTCTGGTATCGACCAGCTTCAGGTTTGTCTTCTCCTTGATGTTCTGGAAAAGCGGCTTGCCACCGCCCAGAATGAATGGGTGGAGGAGCAACTGATATTCATCGATCAGGCCATAATTGGTGAGTGCCTGGACGATACTTGCGCTGCCATAGATGATGATATTGCGCCCAGGTTCCTGTTTCAGTTGCTCGATCTCTGCGGGAACGATCTCTCTGAGCAGGGTAGAATTGTTCCATTCGGCACTTGCAAGCGTTTTTGAAAAGACAATTTTGCGCATGGCATTCAACATGTTTGCATATGCCACCTCGTCTGGATCGGCACCAGGCCTATCGGGAACGTGGGGCCATGAGCCAGCAAAGCTTTCATAGGTCGTACGTCCGAGGATCAATGTATCGGCTGCACTGACGAAATCGTACCCATATTGGCCCATTGCTGCATCAAAGACCTCTCCGACAAAGCCCATATCATTGTTGGGGCCCGAAATGAAGCCATCAAGGGTGACCCACATGGTGGTAATAATTTTGCGCATGCTCTTTCTCCTTTTGGTATGTATCAGACAGGAATAGTATGCCTTATTTCAATGTGTGTTGTCTTGTACAGAAACGGCATCTGTTCGGGTCGGCTCCTCGCAAGGATCTGGGCGGGTGTCTGACCGATGAAGTGCTTCAGTGAGCGGGTCATGTGTGGCTGATCGAAATAGCCGGCCTCGAAAATAGTGTCTGCAATTGAGGTGCCTTGCTGCAAGAGGTGTGTGGCGTAGCGTGCGCGTTCGATCTGCCGTATCGTGCCCTGTGTCAGCCCGGTCGCGTGCTTGAAACGACGCTGTATGGTTCTAATTTCGCGGTCATTCATGTGGCCCTGTAAAGCGGCATCGACGATCGGCTCACGTGCCAGCAGGCCCTTACGAACCAGACAGTCAACAAATGTGTCGGTATTGTCATAATCTGGAAGTTGCCAGGTGGAGCCGGATAGTTGGAACGAGCGATTTGAAACTATGGGCAGGTCTACCTCTGCATCCGCCAGCGCTCCGGAGGGTAGATATGGCATGAACGTGCCCAACTTGAAGAGAATGCCAATCCATTCACCATCGCCGGGGCAATCTCCAAGCGGTGTTGCCCTGGTCTCTGGTCCGCGCATCGTCACGGTGACCTTGCCCTGAAGCCTGCTCACTACCAGTTCGCGGTGGCTCGCGGCAATAGAGAGGAAAGGGTCCGCGCCCTCACTATGGCAGCGCCAGACTCTTTCGACAAAAGGTGAGTCGGACCCTCGATCCTCATCAAATATAAGCATTTTATACCCCGCTTTTATACTGTGTTGTGTACCCGCCTCTATGATAACCCAGACACTCTGATTTGCAAGTGTGGACAGAATTTTGGCGGCGTCATGGGAGTATTCTAACAGCGTGAAGCCCAACCGGAAATAGCGCAAGAAACATACGACCCCCTGCCTACTAATGGAGGTTCCGCTTTTACGCCCTTCCCATATGGTAGGGAACTGGTTTTTCTTATCTAACCACTTTCATAGATGCTATAGTTTCTGGTTGCTTCGCCAGGAGCGCCAGGAGAACGTGCACTACCTCTGGATCGAACTGAGTGCCTGCGCCCTGCCGCAGTTCGGCTAATGTTCGCTCCAAGGAAAACCCTGTGTGATAAGGGTGTTCTCTTTGCATTGCGTCATAGGCTTCGGCTACTGCGATAATGCGAGCCTCCAGCGGGATATCTTTACCACGCAAATGCTCAGGATAGCCACTACCATCCCAACGCTCATGATGATGGCGCACCATCGGGATCAGGTCGCAGAGGAAGGGGCTTGCCTCCAGGATCTGTGCCCCCACTTCCGCATGTTCATGGAGGAGCACACGCTCCTGAGAGGAAAGCGGAGCGCTTTGCTGAAGCAGTGCATCTGGCATGGCTATCTTCCCGATGTCGTGGAGGAGGGCGGCCATGCCAATTCTGCTCACTTCTCTAGGGTCCAATCTCATTGCGGAAGCAATGGCTGTCGCCAGGTCGCTCACTGCGTGGGCATGCGCACTCAGGCCCACATCACGCCGTTCCAGCAAGTTCGTCAGTGAACAAATGGCGCGTAACGTATAGGTTTCGCATACTTGTTCAGGAGTGATGCCTTCTCGTTCAGCCGCATCACGTTGCCCCTCATGGTGCAAGAGGGCGACCAGCTCCACATCCGTGCTCATATGTCTGGCTTCTTCGGCAGTGCGAACCTGATTGCGCCCCAGGCGCTTGGCGACATACATCGCCGCGTCGGCCTGCGCCAGTAGCTCCTCCTCTGAAGTGCCATCAGAGGGATACGTTGCGAGTCCAATGCTCACGGTCATGGCAACGCCCCCCTCTACCTCAGTGGTGGGTACCGGTCTGGCAGCGACGGCGGCGCGGATGCGTTCAGCTATAACAGCAGCTTCGTGGGCAGCAGCTTCGGGCAACAGGACCACGAACTCTTCGCCGCCGAAGCGCCCGAGAGTATCCCCCCCGCGTAACTCACTTCCAGCATATGCCCCTATCTGGTACAGAACGGTATCACCTACGGCATGACCATAGGTATCATTCACTTTTTTGAAACGGTCGCCATCGAAGAAGAGAACCGAGAAGGGACGGTTATAGCGGCGAGCACGATCCATCTCTTTCTGCAACTGATCCATCACTGCGCGATGATTGGGCAGACCAGTGAGTCCATCGGTGAGAGCCTGTCTCTGAATCGTTGTATAGGCTTCCTCCAGTTTGGCATTTGCTTGCTCCAATTCGCTTGCTCGATCCGCCTGGATGACCGCTTTTTTGGTTGTGATAGAATAGATGATACTAACCAGAGCACTATCATAAATCATAATAGTCAGGAAAAACAGAAAATCCTGTAGGGCGACAGGTGATAAGAGATGGATCACTAGAGCATGGTTGAGGACGAGCAGATACCAAATGATGGTCAGATATTCGATTACGGCCAGAAGGATCAGCAGCCACGCAGAGAGAAAAAGCCCCTGCATCACCAGAAAAGCCGTCGAAAGAAAGCAGATCCAGAAAAGGAGAAATGGGTCTGCTGAGGAAGCCACATGGACTCCCTGGACAAAGGCGGCCCCATTACTGAAAAAGAAGATCAAACTCGCGAGTTTGAGATACCCTTGTCGATTCAACCAGAGCGCCCCCCCAAGAACACTTATGACCGCGAAGAACGTGAGCGCCTGTGCAAGAGAAAGGTTTTTAAGCCTGAAATCCAGTGCCAGATAGATTATCGCTACAGCGATAGAAACCAAAAGGATGATACTCAAAAGCCTGCGCTTGCGTATGTTTTCGCGTTCGGCGAGTGTTGTCTCGGGAACATGGGCAGGCGTCATTGCCGCAAACCACCAGGAAACCAGAGATTGAAAGAAATGTTTCATGATATACCTCAGAGATTGAAAGAGAATGCTATTCTTCTTCCTCATCGGCAGAGAATGAAATTTCTTGAGTCGTTGTGTACCGGGTATGTTCGCTCAGATTTGATCAGGGCTATTGAAAAGTCGTTCCTCCTCGCGCCTTTTCTGCCCGCTTGCGGGCCGTATCCGGAAGGAAAGTGACGTTTCAATAACCGGATGCGGCCCAGATTTTCGCACCCTGGCCGATCGGTTGAAAAAGCAGGCTCTTTCAGAATGCCATCCCGGTAGGGAAGCCATTTATTATTCCGGGTTGTTTGATTG
>JACDAE010000390.1 GCA_013695595.1 Ktedonobacteraceae bacterium
CTCCAGCAGAATATGCATCGTCTCACGCGCTGGACGCCCCTGCTCTTCTTCTGAGAACAGGCGCGCATTGCGGTCATACAGCTTTATCTGCGCCTGACCGATCAGATACTGCAACATATCGTCCGCAACACCCTGGAAAAGAGCCATGCGCTTCAAGATCGAGATCAGGAAATGGTCGGCATTCAATCCTGTAAAGAAGTTCTTAATTGCGGGAACCAGCTCCATTAAACGCTGCATTACCTGCTCAGGAATCTGCAATACCAGCGCGGGGGTCTGTGCGCGTGCCGTCGTATTATAGGGCTGCCCAGTGAGCATCCCATACTCACCAATCAACTCGCCCGAACTCAGGATAGCAAGCGGAATTTCCTTCTCGCTCACATCGGTCGCCGAGAGCACCAGCGTGCCATCAAGGATCATATACAGGTTGCGTCCATACTCCCCCTGCCGCAACACTGTCGCTCCCGGCTCTATCTGCAAAAACTGCGAGGCCAGCGCGAGGTGTGTCAGATACTCAGTTGGAACCAGTTGTGGGTCCTGCAAAATCCGCTGTGTGCGCAAAAGCTTGATCAGGAGAGGTACCGACATCCCTTGCGGCAACGCCTGTTGAAGCACTATTTCATCAACTGGACTCTCCCATGCGGAACCAAAGCGCTGCTTAAGCGAAACCATCAGCAGGTCGCGATGATTATCAACCGGACAGACGGGGACACATGAGCCACAGAGGATACATTCATCCGTAAAGCGCGCAACATGCGGTGCCACCTCCGGCGAGATAGTCGCCTGATTGAGATCAGAGATGCTCACCTGCGCCGAAAGGGGGATCGGGCACGCAGCCATACAGCGATCACAACCAATACACATATCGATCTCGAACTGCACCCGTTTTTCGCTGAAGGCACGCATATCATTGCGATGTCCACCACCGGCTACTACATGCATATCCCTGCCAATAGTGCTCTCTTTCGTACTTACTTCAGGGACCTGGAAACGCACCTGCACATCGCCGAAGCGGATTAATTCGTCGTGCGTTAAGACATGCGGAGCACCGGGCGCAAGCCTTGCCTTATTCACAAAGGTGCCATTGAAACTGCCCATGTCACGCACCATATACTGCCCACGCGCATAGGTAATCTCTGCATGCAGACGCGAGACAGATGTATGATCAATAAAAAGCGCAGCATCCGGCTGGCGTCCTATTAAAAAAACGGCATTCTCGGTTGTTGGCTGCAACGGCCTCTCCTCCAACGACACCGCAACACGACGATGTGGAACTGGCACAAGCACTGCAAAATTTTCCGCTGGAGGACCTATTTCTGCTTGCGTTCCCGGTACTTCGTCTGTTTCATCTATGCTTGCTGGTGGGACATGTTGTCCATCCAGCCAATCGGCAAGGTTGAATTCATCAGTAAAGAGGATATTGAGAATGGCACTAAGGTTGACGCGGTGATCGATGGCTCGCTTATAGGCAAAGGCTTGCTCGGTCTTTCCTAAAAAAATGATGCCTGTAGGAATGCCTTGCTGAAACACTATTTTGCGATACGCACGCGGTTGTGGCTCGGCGATCAATTCATAGGCACCCGCCTGTTGCAATGCGGAGGTTTGCCCAAGAGAAACAAAGTCCAATCCATAGAGAAATGTGGCGTTATAGAATGTATCGCGCGTGGTGGTCCCTCTTCTTGAAGATGCTGTTTCCAGCATCCCTTTTGCGGCGATCTGCGCCTGGAGAATCGCTGGATACCACTGCCCAATGACGCGCGTTTTGCCTGTCAGCGGATCTTTTGTCTCGACGACATCACCAGCGGCATAGATAGCAGGCTTGTTCGTACGCATTGCCGCATCAACCTGGATGCCGCGCCCACAGGCAATCCCGCTCGCTCGCACAAAGTCGATGTGCGGCTCAATACCAATAGCGATCATTACCAGATCACAGGGAATATGTGTGCCACGCGTGGTGATAACCTCGCTTACCTGACCAGCAGTGCCGACAAGCTCCGCGATCTCTTCTTCCAGATGCACATCAATTCCATTACGGCGCTCTTCCTGCAAAACAAGATCCGAGGCGGTTGCATCCAATACTTCGGGCCAGATAGTGTTATAGCGCAGCAGGTGTACAACTTCATAGCCAAGATGGCGCAAAGCCTCGGCACTCTCTAATGCCAGCGTGCCACTTCCACACACCACAACCCGCTTCGCATCCGTCAAACGCAGCAAAAGTTGCTGATAATCCGTCACGTTGCGCAGGGTCATGACACCGGAAAGATCCTGCCCCGGGCAGAGAAGTCGCCTGGCACGCGCTCCATGAGCAAGCAAGAGCTTATCATAGGTGAGGCGCTGCCCATCATGCAACTGCACATAGCGCTGCTCGGCCTGAATTCCCACCACATGTCCCGGCACAAAACGCACCCGCTGCTGCTGATAAAACGTCGATGGACGTGCCCACAATCGCTCTTCGGTCAGCCGACCCGCCAGATAATCCTTCAGGGCTGGACGATAGTAAACAGGGAAAAACTCATCGGCAACAATAGTAATGGAACAGGTCGCGTCAGCCGCACGCAACGTTTCAGCCGCCGTTACGCCTGCAATACCATTGCCAATAATCACATAAGATTGCTGCTTGCCCACGCTCGTCCTTCCCTCTTCATCTACTTTATAGATCGTAGAAATTTGTATGTGTAATTTGCGCCACCCTTAGCTCGTACACCTCACCTCTACCATAACAACCGCACATTGTATGTATTGTAGTCATGAAACATGAGAGAAGGATGAAAAGAGATAATAGTCCTAGTCTATCCCCGCTACCCATCCTATACTACCCTGAAGTCCTATTCTCTCTTTCGTTTATTGACGGATGGCTCCATAAAACATACACTCTCAATCAATAATTGTTTTACTATCTATACATTAAAAATAGATTAAAACACACCCATCGTCATCATCTGGAGGTCGGAAATGCAAACTCTTGAGAATCATCAGCTTA